>NZ_JBEZWL010000114.1:0-23672 GCF_040648015.1 Streptomyces sp. NPDC029216
TGGGGGGGTGTGGGCGTGGGGGCGTCCCGCGGACGCTCCGCGATGGCCGCCCCGGCCGCCGCCCCCGCCGCGGAGAAGAAGTGCACCCTGCCCGCGGGCCTCACCGAGTTCAGCGGCCTCGCGGTCAGCCGCCGCCACCCCGGCGTCGTCTACGCCGTCAACGACAGCGGCAACACCAACCAGGTCTTCGCGGTCGACTGCACCGGTGCCACCGGCGTGCTCAAGGCCACCCTCACCGTTGCCGGCGTCACCAACACCGACTGGGAGGCCCTGGCGATCGGCAAGGACGCCGCCACCGGCGCCCCGGCCGTCCTGGTCGGCGACATCGGGGACAACTTCGGCAACCGCGCGGAGATCACCGTCCACAGCTTCCCCGAACCCGAGCAGCTCACGAACGCCACCGTCACCCCCACCACCTACCGCTTCGCCTACGCCGACGGCCGGCACGACGCGGAGTCCCTGCTCGCGGACCCGGCCACCGGCCGCATCCACGTGGCCAGCAAACTCATCGGCGCCCCGGGCCGGCTCTACCAGGCCCCGCTCCCTCCGGTGACCGGCCAGGTCAACACCCTCACCGCGGTGGGCCCCAGCCCGGTGTTCACCACCGACGGCGCGTTCTCCCCGACCGGCGCCTCGTACGCGCTGCGCAGCGGCGGCCCCCTGGGCGCCAACACGGCCTCCGTCTACGACACGGCGGGCAACAAACTCGCGGACGTCCCCCTGCCCGCACAGCCGCAGGGCGAGACGCTCACCTACGCCGACTGCACCCACCTGCTGGTCGGCTCGGAGAACGACCCCCAGATCTGGCAGGTCCCCCTCCCCCCGGAAGCGACCCCAGGCTGCGGCACCACCCCGACCCCCACGCCCACACCGACCCCGACCCCCACCCCGACCCCCACACCGACCCCCACACCGACCCCGACCCCCACCCCGACCCCCACACCCACCCCGACCCCCACCCCCGGGGACCTCCGCCTCGCCAACCCCGGCCCCCAGACGTGCAAGTTCAACCAGCCCTGCACCATCCAGCTCACCGCCACCGGCGGCAAGCAGCCCGTCCGCTACGCCGCCACCGGCCTCCCCTGGGGCCTGAGGCTCGACCCCGCCTCGGGCCGCATCACCGGCAAACCGTGGAGCAGCGGCACGTCCCAGATCACCGCCACCGCGGCCGACCCCGCCGGAGCCACGGCGGGCGCGTCCTTCTCCCTGACCGTCACCTGGTTCTGACCCGCCGGCACAGGGGCCGACCGGCCGGCGTGGCAGAATCACGGCACGTGACCAAAGCTGCGACGGACGCCACGCCGTGCCGGATCCGGCCCGGCCGGGAGGCGTCGTGACCACCCGTCCCGTCCTGATCGTCGACGCCGCGAACGTCGTCGGATCCGTGCCCGACGGGTGGTGGCGCGACCGCAAGGGGGCCGCCGAGCGCCTGCGGGACCGGCTCGCCGCGCGGGAGGGCGAGGAGGAGGTCATCCTCGTCGTCGAGGGCGCCGCCCGAGGGGTCGAATCCGTACCCGGGGTGAGGGTCGAGTCCGCGCCCGGCAGCGGCGACGACCGCATCGTCGAACTCGCCGCCGCCCACGCCGACCGGCCCTGCGTGGTCGTCACCGCTGACCGCGCCCTGCGCGGGCGGGTGGAGGCGTACGGCGCCCGCTGCGCGGGCCCCCGTACCGTCCGGCCCGCCTAGGGTCTGTCCGCGAGCTGCGCCGCCAGGCCGTCCAGGAGGAGGCGCAGGCCCAGTTCGAAGCCCCGGTCGTCCAGTCCGGCGAGGCCACCCGGCCGGTTCCGCGTGGATTCGAGGGAGTCGGCCAGGGCCGGGTACGCGGGGCGGTAGTCGCCGGGGGCACGGGTGAAGCCCGCCGTGAAGGTCTCCAGCGCGGAGCCGAGGACCAGGTAATCGAGGGCGGCCGCGGCCTCGGCCGCCCCGTCGGGCGTGCACCCCGCCCGGACCAGGGTGCTCAGCAGGGCGTCGTAATTGCGCAGGGCCCGGTCCGCCTCGACCTGGCGGCGGGCCACCAGGGCGATCATGTGCGGGTGTTGGAGGTACACCCGGCGGTAGCCGCGCGTGTACTCGGCGACGCCCCGGCGCCACTCGGGGTCCTGGAGCGGAGCGAGGTCGATCTCCTCGTTGAGCAGCTCCGACGCCGCGTCCAGCAGGTCGTCCTTCGACGCGACGTGATGGTAGAGCGATGCGCCCCGGACCCCGAGCCGGTCGGCCAGCGACCGCATCTTCAGCGCGTCCGGGCCCTCCTCGTCGAGCAGTTCCAGTGCGGCGCGCGCGATGATCGCGCGGCTCAGCAGCGGCTGGCTCGGTCGGCCCACGGTGGCACTCCCCCTCTTTCGGCGCAAGGTTACCCGCCGGCAGGTCTTCCCAAGAGGTCGAGGGCGCGTTAACGTCCCCGCAACCCCGTTACCTAACGACGTTAGATTTAGTTCGGGGAGCGCGCCGGGATGCCGGACGCCTCCCCCTGCCCTCCGAGGTGTCACGTGTCAGAACCCTCCAACGGCGGCAGATCCGCCACCGCCACCCCGCCCGACGGCGACAGCGACGCCGCCCGGCTGAGCGACCTCGGCTACCAGCAGGAGCTGCGCCGCAGCCTCGGCGTCCTGGGCAACATCGCCATGGGCTTCGCCGTGGTCTCGCCCGTGGTGGCCCTCTACGCGGTGTCCATGGTCGGCACGGCCATCGCCGGGCCCGCATGGGTCTGGGCGCTGCCCGTCGTCCTGCTCGGCCAGTGCCTGGTCGTCAACGTCTACTCCGAGCTGGCTTCCCAGTGGCCGCTCGCGGGCGGCCCCTATCAGTGGGGGCGCCGCCTGCTCGGGCCCTCCTTCGGCTGGATGAGCGGCTGGGTGTGGCAGTTCGCCGTCATGTTCGGCAACACCACCGTCGCCTACCTGGCCGCGCCCTGGGTCTTCGCCCTGATCGGGGTCACGCCCTCACCCCTGGCCATGGTGGCGGTGGCCGCGGCCATCCTGCTGGCCTGTACGTTGGTCAACGCCTTCGGCATCAGGATCCTCAGCTTCTTCGTCTCGCTCGGCATCGCCGCCGAGGCGGTGGCGTCGGTCCTGGTCGGCTTCAGCCTGCTGCTGTTCTTCCGCAAGCACGGCTTCTCCCTCTTCACCGAGACCCTCGGGGCCGAGCAGCTGTCGGGCGGCTCCACGGTGATGGCCTTCCTCGCGGTCCTCGCCGTCGCGGGCTGGGGCTTCATCGGCTTCGACGCCTGCGTCTCCACGGCGGAGGAGACCAAGGACGCCGGGCGGCAGGTGCCGCGCGCCATGTGGTGGGCGCTGCTGAGCGTCGGCACCGTGGTGATCCTCAACGCCATGGCGGTGGCCCTGGCCCACCCCGACCCGGCCGCGGTCGTGGCCGGTCAGGACCTCGACCCGGTGACCACCGCCGTGGTCACCTCCTTCGGCTCCTGGTCCGACAAGCCCTTCGTCCTCGTCGTGCTGGTCGGGTTCCTCGCCTGCGCCATGGCGTCCCAGGGAGGCGCCGCCCGCGGCGTCTACTCCCTCGCCCGCGACGGCGTCTTCCCCTTCTCCCGCCAGGTGCGCAGGGTCAACCGGCGCCAGGCCCCGATCGGCGGCCTCGTGGCCTCCACCGCGGTCAGCTGCTCCGCCCTGCTCCTGGGCCTGAACGCCACGGCCATCGGCAGCCTGATCGCCTTCGGCACGGCCGCCACGTTCCTGCCGTTCTTCCTGGTCTCGCTGGCCGCGCTCGTAGCCCGGCTGCGCGGCACGTGGGTCCCCTCCGGACACGTCCGGCTCGGCCGCAAGGGCACCTTCCTGAACGTGCTCGCCGTGCTGTGGACGGCTTTCGAGGTGGTCAACGTCTGCTGGCCGCGGGTGGTCCTCGCCCCGCCCGGCGCCCCCTGGTACCAGGTCTGGGCCGGCCTCCTGGGCACCGGCGTGGTCCTCACGGCCGGTCTGCTCTACCTGCTGCTCCGGCGCCCCCAGGAGAAGCTCCGTGCCCTGGATGCGCCGGCGGTGCGTCCGCCCGCGGACTCGGCGGCCGGACTGTCCTGACCACCCGTCCGGGGCCCGGCCCCGGGCACCGCGGCCGGCCCCGGACCGCTCGACCCCTTCCCGTTTCCGTCTCCACCCACCCAAGGGAGATATGTCATGAACCTGCCATCGATCTCGCGGAGGGGCTTCGGCATCGCCGCGCTCTCCGCCACGGCCGTCACCCTGCTCGGCGGCCGGGCGGCCCTCGCCTCCGGGACGGCCGACTCCTCCACGGCGTCCACTGAGAAGTTCACGGCGCCCGCCGAGTGGGAGGACCACTCCTGTTGCGTCATGTCCTGGCCGTGGGACCGCACGGACGGCTGGGGCTCCCTGCTGCCCGACGTCCAGGGCGAGATCGCCGGCATCGCCAGGGCCATCGCCCGCTCCGAGCCGGTACTGATGTTCGCCGAGCCGGGCCACACCGAGGAGGCCCGGGCCCGGTGCGGCCCCACGGTCACCGTCGTCGAATACCCCGTCAACGACTGCTGGACGCGCGACACCGGCCCGATCTTCACCCTCGACGCGGCGAGGACGCGCCGGACCGGACTCGACTTCGGGTTCAACGGCTGGGGCGGCAAGTACCCGTACGACAAGGACGACTTCCTGCCGGTCGGCGTCTGCGACCACCTCGGCGTGCCGCGCCAGGACGTCCCGATGGTCCTCGAAGGGGGCTCCGTCATCACCGACGGCCAGGGCACCCTCATCACCACCGAGGAGTGCCTGCTCAACCCCAACCGCAACCCCACGATGAGCCGCGCCCAGATCGAGGCGACCCTGCTGGCCGCCTACGGCGCGACCAAGCTCATCTGGCTCCCGTACGGCCTCGCCGGCGACACCATCACCAACGGGCACATCGACCTGGTCGCCGCCTACCTCGGCCCCGCCCGGATCCTCCTGCACACCCAGCCCGACACCGGCAACCCCAACCATGCGCGGATGGCCGCCAACAAGGCGGTCCTGGAAGCCGCCACCGACGCCTGCGGACGCCGCTTCGACCTGGTGGAGATGGAACACCAGCCGCACTTCCGCCAGAACGGCCTCCTGGTCGAGACCTTCAGCTACACCAACTACTACCAGACCGCCACCCACGTCGTCGTCCCGCTGTCCGGGGAGGCCGCGGACAGCGCGGCCCTCGACCGGCTCCGTCCGCTCTTCCCCGGCCGCGAGGTCGTCGGCACGCCCGCCCGCATCCTGGCCTGGGGCGGCGGCGGGGTCCACTGCGTCACCCAGCACGTACCGCGCACGCGCTGACCGGGGCGCACGGTTCGCGGCACGCGCCCCGCGCGCCGCGAACCGGCCGGGACACGCCGCTTGTTCCGTCCCGGATGTGGGCAGGGTGGGGCGAGACATGCGGCCGCCGCCCACCGCGGGACGGCCGCGCGGGACGGCTGACCGGGAGTGGGCATGGGGTGGACTGCGGAGGAGTTCGGGGCCTCGCACGAGGGCTGGGCCGGTGCGCTCCTGGAGGACGGGACCGAGCCGGGCCCGGTCCACCTGGACCCTGGGACCGGGGCCGGTTTCCGCCAGACCCGGGAGTGGTGGGCCTACAGCGGCGTCCTGAACCGGCCCCGGGCGGCCGCCGCGCGCGCCGCCTGCGCGTGCGGCTGGCGCGGCGCCGCGCACTATCCCATCGACCGGGAGGCCGTCGATGCCGCCGGCCTGTACGAGCCGGTCATCGAGGGCCCCCGGGACGACTGGGAGCGCCACCTCGACGAGGTCGAGGCCCGCACCGTACCGCTGCCCGTCGAGCTGGCCGACCTCCTGGAGCGCGTCGAGGACCAGCTGAACACCCTGGCCGGGCAGGCGCCGGTGGCCGCGCTCAAGGCCGTGGCCGTCCTCGAACGCGTCACCAGGAGCGTGGCCCGCGACGCCGCCTACATCGCCGAGGCCGACGACCTGTCCTGGGAGTCCATCGGCACCGGCCTCGGGATCTCCGAGAATGAGGCCCGTTCCCGCCTCACCCACTACACCGGGCGGCGCTGACCGCGTTCAGGGTCCGGGTCGGCCCGGAGCCGTACCGCGCGTCGTGCTCCGGTAAAGAAGCCGCCCGGGCCGAAGGCCAGACCGGCGAAGCGTTCACCGATACGGCGGTGGGTGGCGGCGTCCGGATGGAGCGCGTCGGGCAGCGGCAGCTCGGCGGCGTCGGCCTCGCCGTAGAGCTCGCGGCCGTCGAGGTAGTGCAGGCCGGGGTCCTCGGCCGCCCGCTGCCGCACGATGCGCGCCAGCTCCTCGCGGATGACGGTGAGCGTCAGCTTCCCGGCGGCCCGTTCGGCGGGGTCCCCCGCGGCCCGGAACCGCAGCCTCCCGGTGCCGAGCGCGGCGGCGTCGAAGGCCGTCGGCCCCGGGGTGTCCTCGTGAAGGGGACACAGCAGCGGCGAGACGACCAGCAGTGGGGTGTCCGGGTGCCCCTCGCGGATGGTGTCGAGGAAGCCGTGGACGGCCGGGCCGAACGCGCGCAGCCGCATCAGGTCGGTGTTGACCAGGTTGATGCCGAGCTTGACGCTGATCAGGTCGGCCGGGGCGTCCCGCAGGGCGCGGGCCGTGAACGGGTCGAGCAGGGCACTGCCGCCCAGGCCCAGGTTGACCAGCTCCACGCCCCCGAGGGAGGCGGCGAGCGCCGGCCAGGTGCCGGTGGGGCTCGCGGCGCCGGAACCCTGGCTGATCGAACTGCCGTGGTGCGCCCACACCCTGCGGCCGCGGTCCGGCAGGGGGAGGACGGGGGCGTCGGTGCGCAGGGCGATGAGCTCGGTCGTCTCGTCGTGCGGCAGCCAGACCTCGACGTCCTTCATCCGGCCGGGCAGGCCGGTGAAGCGCAGGGTGGCAGGCCCTCCGCTGCGGAGCTCGGCACTGCCCGTGGCCACGTCGATGGTCAGGGTGTCGCCGCCCGCCGCGCTCGCCCGCCCCGCCGGGACGCCGTCGACGAGGAGCTCGTAGACGCCGTCGGGGCGGGCCGGTGCGCCCGCGTAGCTCCGTTTGGTGGGCAGCGTGTCCAGCTCGACGACGGTGGCCCCGGTGCGGAAGGCCAGCCGTACGCCGGAGGGCTGGGACTCGGCCATGGCCAGCTGCCCGTCGGTGTTCTGGCCCCGGGCCCGGGCGGGCAGCCGGTGCGGCAGCAGGCCGCGCCCGGTGCGCTCGGTGTCCAGCGCTCCGCGCAGCAGGCCCGCCGTGACGGGCGTGGTGACGAGGGCGGCGGCGGGGGGCGTCACTTCGCCGCCCGGTCGCGCAGCAGGGCGTCGAGGGCGTCGAGGGTCCATGACCAGCTCTCCTGGGGGTCGGGGGCGCTGTGGCTGAAGCCTCCGGCCAGCTCCAGGCTGATGTAGCCGTGGAAGACGCTGCCCAGGAGGCGGACGGCGTGCGTCTGGTCCGGGACCGCCAGGTCGTAGCCGCGCAGGATCGCCCGCATCATCTCCGAGTGCCGTCCGCCCGCACTGGCGGCCGCCTCCTGCGGAGTGAGCCGGAAGCGGGAGGCGTCGTAGCGGCCGGGGTGCTCGCGGGCGTAGTCGCGGTAGACGTTCGCCAGGGCGGTCAGGGCGTCCTTGCCCGCGCGCCCGGCCAGCGCGGAGGCGCCCCGGTCGGCGAGCTCCTCCAGGGCGAGCTGGGCGATCTTCGCCTGGAGGTCCCGGGAGTTGCGTACGTGCGAGTAGAGGCTCGCGACCTTGACGTCGAACCGCCGGGCCAGCGCCGAGGCGGTCACCTGCTCGAAGCCGACCTCGTCGGCCAGCTCCGCCCCGGCCCGCACCAGGCGCTCCGTGGTCAACCCGATCCGCGCCATGCCTCTTCCTCCCGCCGTCTGCCTGAAGTGATTATGTATTTGCCTAAAGGCTTTAGGCAAATTAGCGTGCTCCCCATGAAGCCGCTGACCGAGCAAGAGATCCGTGCCGCCTTCGTCAACTGCACCAAGGGCGAGGCCAAGCGCCTGTCCGTCCCGCGCGACCTGGCCGACCGCCCCTGGGACGACCTCGACTACCTCGGCTGGAGCGACCCCCAGTCCCCGGGACGCGCCTACCTGGTGACCGAGGTCGACGGCCGGGCCAGGGCCCTCGCCCTGCGCCGCCCCTCCCAGACCGCCGGGCAGGCGCGGCGCAGCATGTGCGCGATATGCCTGACCACCCACGACGGGGGCGTGTCCCTGATGGTCGCGCCGAAGGCCGGCAAGGCGGGGCAGCAGGGCAACTCCGTCGGCGCCTACATCTGCGACGACCTCGCCTGCTCGCTGTACGTGCGGGGCAGGAAGGAGACGGGCGCGGGCGCGCGGCTGCACGAGACGCTCACGGTGGAGGAGAAGGTCGAGCGGACCGTGGCGAACCTCGCCGCCTTCGTCGCCAAGGTGACGGCCTGACGCCCCTCACGGCGCTCGGGGCGATTCCTGGAGGTAGGCGGCGATGAGGGCGAGGTCGTTGGCGATGGAGACGACCCCGGCGACATCGTCGGTCGGGGTGGACGCCCCGTTCACGCCGGCGTAGAACGTGTCGAAGCGGCCGCCGCCCCGGTCCAGGTAGCCGGCGATCGTGATGGCCCCGACGGCGAGCCGGCCGTTGAGCGAGTCCTCGCCGACGGCCGCACCCGTCTTCGCGAACACCTTCCCGCGCGCCGGGCAGTCGCGGCAGTTCTGGGCCAGCAGACCGTCGACGCCCAGGATCGGCAGGGCCTCCCGGAAGCGCTGCGCGTCCGGGCCGCGCTGCCAGTACGCCAGCATCCGCACCAGCGCCTGCGGGGTGGCCCGGTCGGCCGGGTTGCCGCCGCGGCCGTCCGCGAGCTGCACCTGCGCGCGGTCGACGCCGGCCCGGTCCAGGAAGCCGGCCAGGACGGGGAAGCCGTCCGCGCACTGGTCGCTGCCCGCGGAGACCGCCATCAGGCAGATGCCCAGGTTGGCGCCGAGATTGTGGCTGACCTTGAGGATCAGCTTGGCGTACTGCTCGTACGGGGGTGAGGTGTACGAGGCCACCCGCGGCCGGCCCCGGTAGTCGCGCGGCAGCCGCCCGGCCGGATTGGCCCCCGTCGCGGGGGCGCGGACCTGCACCCCGGCCCGGCCGAGCGCCTCGATCAGGGCGGTCCGGCCGAAGGCGGCCGGGTCCGTGACGGGGGAGGTGCGCAGCAGCGGCTCGGCGCCGGCCGCGATGGTGCCGGACAGGCGGATGCGGGTGCCGTCCGGACTGGCCGTCACGGTGATGTCCGCCGGCTTCCCCGCCGCCACGGTCTTCACCGTCGACGTCACCCGGTACGGGGCCACCTTCGGCCGCCAGTCCAGCCGGGCGTCGGCACCCGCCCGGTCACCGGGGGTGAGCAGCAGGTCCACGAGGTTGTCGTTGACGATCAGCGGTGTCGGGGTGGGGTCGAGGACCGGGTCGGCGGCGAACAGCCGGCCGTCGACCACCACGTCCCCGTCCACGCGCGTGATGCCCGACGCGCGCACCTGCCGGGCGAGCCGGTCGATCCCGGCGAGGGGGTTCTCCGGGGTGAGGGTGGCGCCGGGGACGTCGTTGGCGTAGGTGTGGTCGAGGTCGGTGTAGGCGACGGTTCCGTCGGGGCGCGTCCGGCCGCCGAGGGTGAGGTCGCCCTGCGCCACGAGGTCGAGGTCCCCGGCCAGCGTGCCCCCGCGGCGCTCCCCGACCGCGTAGACGGGGGTGACGAACCGGTGGTCCGTGCCGAGGGTCCGCCAGGTGCCGGAGACGGAGAACAGCTTCGCGGTGGAGCCCGGGATGAAGAACTCCCCCGGGAGCATGCCGTGCACCACCCGGCCGCCTTCGGGCCCGGTCTGCAGCAGCCCCCACCGGGCGTACCGGTACTCGGGCTTGCGCATGATCTCCGTGATGCGCGGGTCGAGGCGCCCCGCGTCCCCCGGGCCGGAGGGTGACGGCGGCGGCGCGGGCGACGGATCCGGGGCCGCACGGGCCACCGCGCCCGACCCGAACGCCACCAGCAGCAGCGCGGCGCACCCGGCCCCCACACGCCGCCGCAGCGCGGCACGACGGATCGGAACTCCCACGGCACGCTCCGTTCGCCGCGGCTGCCTTGTTGCCTTACTGCCCTACTGCGTTGTTGCCTTGCTGCCTTCGCCGGAAGTCCGGCACCTCCGCCCAGCGTGGCACACCCCCGCACCCCGCGCACGTCACCGAACGGCTGTCAAGCCCCGAGGTCCAGTGGCGTGACGGGGAGCCCCGCGCCGGGGCTCAATGGGAGACAGGAAGACGAGGCCCCCAGGCCGTCCCCCTCGAAGGAGAATCCCATGTCCCGCATCTGCCGCGTTTCCCTCCTCGCCGCCGCTGTGGAAGCAGGGGCCGTCCGCGTGGCTCCCGGCGCGTTCGCGGCCTCCCGGACACCCGGCACCGGAATTCCGATCGCGCCCCCCAGCCCCGCCCTCCCGCCGCGCACCCTGCCCAGGACCGCGTAACGGCCGCCCTCCTCGCGCAGGCCGGCGCGGGCGGGTCCTGCCGGCAAGGGTCCTTTCAGGCGAAAGAGAGGCCCGCGGCCCAGGCCCCCGAGGCCGCGGGGCAATACCTGAGGGCGACGGCACCGAAACCGTCCCCACCTCAGGAGGCTCCCGTGACGCACCACAGCCACAGCTCCACCCCGGACTTCGTCCCCCGCGCCGCCGAGGCGGTCCGCGAACACCTGGCCGCGGCCACCGGACTGCCCGACTTCCTCGCGGGCGCCGGCAACCTGACGCTGGCCGAGCGCCGGCTCATCGTCGACCAGGCACTGCTCATGCTGGACCAGAACTACGTCCACCTGCCGCTCAAGGCCGCGATGCACGCCGTCAACCCGGTACAGCGCCTACGGGTCATGAGCCGCAGACTGGAGCGGCAGACCGAGGCCACCAAGCCCGTGGAGTGGCTGTTCCACGCCGAGATGTCGGAGATCTTCCACTCGGTGCGGGACCTCCATACCAACTACCTGCTCCCCGACCCCTACCGCGGCAAGATCGCCTTCCTGCCGTTCCTCGTCGAGCGGTACGAGGACGCCCAGGGGGAGCACTTCATGGTCACCCACGTGGCCCAGGGCTTCTCCGCCCCCGGCTTCGCACCCGGCGCCGAGATCACCCACTGGAGCGGGATCCCCATCGCCAAGGCCGTCGACCTCAACGCCGCCCGCTTCGCCGGCAGCAACGCGGCCGCCCGCCGCAGCCGCGGGATCCAGTCGCTGACCCTGCGGCCGCTCGCCATGCACCTTCCGCCGTTCGAGGAGTGGGTGACCGTCAGCTATATCGAAGCCGGCGCCGCCGCCGGCGCGCCGCCGCGCGAGCTGCGCGAGACCTGGCGGATCGTGGACAACGCCCTCCTCCCGCCGTTCACGGCCGCGGCGGCTCCGACCGGCGCCGAGCTGGCCCAGGGCCTGGACCTCGACATGGACGAGGCCAACCGCGCCAAGGTGATGCTGTTCGCGCCGAAGGTCGTCGCCCGGCAGAAGGCCCTCGAAGCGGGCGAGGCCGCCCCCGAGGTACGGGCGGGCGAGATCCCCACCTCGATGCCCAAGGTGTTCCGGGCGCAGGAGGTACAGACCGCCGCAGGCACCTTCGGCTACATCCGGATCTTCACCTTCAACGAACTGGACGTGCAGGGGTTCATCAACGAGTTCATCAGGCTGCTCGGCGAGGTGCCGGACAGCGGACTGATCCTGGACGTCCGGGACAACGGCGGCGGCGTCATCTGGAACTCCGAACTCGCCCTGCAGACCCTGACCCCCCGCCACATCACCCCCGAGCCCACCCAGTTCATCAACACCCCGCTCAACCTGCGGATCTGCCGCCAGAACCAGGACCAGCTGGGGGCCTGGCTGCCGTCCATGGAGCAGGCCGTCGAGATCGGGGCCGCCTACTCCGGCGCGGTGGCCCTCACTCCCGAGGACAAGGCCAACATGATCGGCCAGCAGTACTTCGGCCCGGTCGTCCTCATCACCAGCGCCCGCTGCTACTCGGCCACCGACATCTTCGCCGCCGGTTTCCAGGACCACCGCATCGGCCCCGTCCTCGGCACCGACGAGAACACCGGAGCCGGCGGCGCCAACGTCTGGGAGCACAAGCACCTCGTCGATCTCCTCGCGGGCGATTCCGGGACGCCGTACCGGCCCCTGCCGAAGGGAGCCGGCATGCGGGTGGCCATCCGCCGCAGCCTGCGCGTCGGCGCCAACTCCGGCACACCGGTCGAGGACCTCGGCATCACCCCGGACATCCCCTACCGGATGACCCGCCGGGACCTGCTGGAGGGCAACGCCGACCTGTTCGAGCGAGCGGGTCAGGTCCTGAAGGGCCTCACACCGCATGCCCTGAGCATCACGGACGCGACCGCCGCCGCCGGCGGTGCCCTGCGGCTCAAGGTCAAGGCCACCAACATCGACCGCCTGGACGTCTACGTCGACCAGCGCCCGCGCGCCTCCGTCGACCTCTCCGACGGCCAGGCCGACGTCACCGTCCCCGACGCGGCCACCGCCCACTCGGCCCGCGTGGAGGGCTTCGCATCCGGAGAACTCGTCGCCAGCAACACCGCGCAGCTCAACTAAGGCCTGGTCCGATCGGTGGACTCTGCACCTTTTTCGTGGTGCTGGGGGCCGCCCGGGGAGGAGGCTGGAGCGGCAATAGGGGTGCGCCTATCTATGCGCATCTCGGTCGTCGTTTCGAATCGTAGGAGGAACGAGGAAACATGGCAGTCGTGACGCCCTTCTCCACCAAGGTGACCGCCGGCGAGAACGAGGCCGAAGCCATCGTCAATGCCATCGGCCAGCAGAAGCACGTCATCACCGACAGCGAGCGGGACGGGTTCGGCTGGCCCTGGGGCAGCATCACGGACGCGTGCGCCAAGCACATGGGACGGCGCCCCAACGGTGCCTGGATCAAGAGCCCGACCGACCACGACCTGTACAACCGCTACGGGTGGCAGCAGACGACCACGATCCTGAAGGCCACCAAGGCCGAGATCCTCGGGATCGACAGCAAGCCGGCGACCGTGAAGACCGCCACGTTCCGCAATGACTCCAGCGTGGGCGGCAACTTCCACGTCAAGATCACCGAGGAGGTGTCCAACACGGTCAGCAACACCTGGTCGTCGACCAACAGCTTCTCGCTGGAACAGTCGATCTCCTACGAGATCGGGTTCCTGGGCACCGGCGCCGGCGGTGAGACCTCGATGAGCTACACGCACACCTGGGGCCAGTCGAAGACCGAGAGCCAGACGATCACGCTGGGCTCGGAAACCGGAGTGGAGGTCTGGCTCAACCCCGGGCAGGCGGTCAAGGCCACGCTCGTCGCCACCCGCGGCACCATGGAAGTCAAGGTGACCTACGCGGCCACGGTCGAAGGCCGAGTCGCCATGAACTACAACCCCACGCACAACGGACACCACTTTTGGAACTCCGGCATCAACACCATCCTCCAGGCCGGGGGCCTGAACCGGAGCAAGACCTTCACCGAGACCCTCGAAATCGGCTACTACTCCGACGCCCAGGTCGTGCTGGAGGACGCCAAGACCGGAGAGACCCTGTTCTCCTTCCCGGTCGACGGTGGCCCCGCCATCGAGCCGGGCGAAACCCTCTCCTTCGACCTCTCCCCGCAGGCACGAGAGGCCGAGGCCGCCCAGGTGGCGGAAGCGGGCACCCCCGCTGAACCCGAACACGCGATCGCGTAACAGGGCGCGCCCCAGGACACCCGGGCAACCGGGTGTCCTGGGCACGGGCCGTCACCCCCTGGGTAGGCCCGTCATGGGGACCAGATGTCCATCAGTTCGCCGGCCGCGCGGAAACTGTCGGGCGAGTCCGCCGGTTCGCGCGGACCACCTTCCTTCCCCTGTCGAGGCTCCTACGGCCTCCGCGTGCCGGGCAATCGATCAAGGGACGTCCGGGATCCCGGGCGGCCGGTCCGCCGCCGGAGCTACGCGGCGGGGTCGCCGAGCAGGGTGAGGACTTCGCCGACCGTGTGCTCGAAGAGCGGTTCGGGGTCGGTGAGGGCGAAGTCGAGGTGCCCGAAGACCTCCACGGCGACCGTGCCATAGAGCCGTGCCCAGCAGCTGACGAAGACGTAGATCACCTCCAGCGGTACGGGCTCCCCGGACAGGTGCTCGCGGACCTCCTCCAACTGGACCGTCCACGCCGGGTCGAGGCCGGCGGGAACGCGGACCGTGCCGCTGCGCCAGAGCTCGACCATGAGGCCGAGGAGCACGGCACCGAAGCGCCAGCTGGGGTCGTGGGCGGCGGAACCCGGAGCGGTGTCGGCGTCCGCGACGGGCTTGGCGAACAGCAGGGCGAACTCCTGCGGGTGGGCCAGCGCCCACCGGCGCAGCTCACGGCAGACCTCACGCAGCCGCGGTCCCGGCCCGCCGTCCGGCAGCCGTTCGCGCGCCGCGGCGAGGGCCGCCGCGAGCTCCTCGTACAGGTGCGAGACCAGGGCCTGGACCAGCTCCCGGTGACCGGCGTAGTAGCGGTACAGGCCCGGCGCGGTCAGGCCCATCTCGCGGGCGACGGCCCGTACGGTCACCGCACCCGGCCCCTCCTCGACCAGCAGCCAGCGGGCGATGCGCATCGCGTCGGCCAGTGCTTCCTCGCGGACGCGGTGGCGCCGCCTGCCCGCCGTCGTTCCCGGAGTGTCCGTCATGGCCCTCGGTCCGCCCTCCACTTGACAAAGTTAACGGGTATCACTTTAGCTTCCCGTCAGAGTTAACGGTGTAAACAATTGCTTCGGGGGTCTCATGCAGTACGGCATCGTCCTGACCTACACGCTCACCCCGCGCTGGCTGGCGCTGAGCCGGGCCGAGCGCAACGAGATGCGCGCCGCGCACATCGAGCCGCTCTTCGCCCGCTATGCGGACCGGATCACGGCCCGCTTCCACGACGCGGAGGCCTTCAACGGCCGCTTCTCCGACTTCGCCGTCCTGGAGACCGAGGACCTGGGCGCGTACTACTTCCTCATCGAGGCCCTGCGCGACACCCCGCTCATCGTCGACGGCTACCTGGTCCTCGGCGAGATCCTGCTCGGGGTCCGCGACGGCTTCCAGGCGTACGAGCACGGGCTCGCCGCCACCGCCGCCGGGTCCCCGGCGTGAGCGGGCCCGACGCGCGCGGACGGCGGACGTGGCCGGTCCGCCTGATGCGGGCCACGGCCGTGCTGGTCCTCCTGGACACCCTCGCGCAGGCCGCACTGGCCGGGATGTTCGTCACCGGCGACCTCGACCTGCTCGCCTGGCACTCGGCCAACGCCGACGTACTCGCCGCGCTCACCCTCGCCCAAGCGGCGGCCGCGGCACTGCTGTGGCGGCGGCTGGACGGTCCCCGCTGGCCGGTCGCCGCGAGCATCGCGCTGACCGCTCTCATCAGCGTGCAGCAGGGCCTGGGCGAGGCGCGGGTCCTGGCCGCGCACATCCCGCTGGGCATGGCGGTCTTCGGCTGCGCCACCGCGCTCGTGTGCTGGGCCTTCGCCTACCGCCCCCGCCCGGTACCGGTGACCTCGTGACCGATCACCCCCGCCCGCCCGGCCGGCGGGCCTTCCTCGGGCTGGGCGCCGCCGCAGCCGCCATGACGCTCGGCGCGACCGGCTACTCCCGCCTGGCCGGCGCGACCACCGGCCGCGTGCTGGCGAGCACGGCGCCCCTGCCCCGCCCGTTCGCCGTACCGCTGCCGATCCCCCCGACCGCCCGCCCCACGGGCACCGAGGCGGACGCGGAGGTCTACGCACTCGAACAACGCGAAGGCCGCGTCCGGATCCTCCCCGGCCTCACCACCACGGTCATGGGGTACGACG
The DNA here is from genome assembly GCF_040648015.1 of Streptomyces sp. NPDC029216. Classification (NCBI taxonomy): domain Bacteria; kingdom Bacillati; phylum Actinomycetota; class Actinomycetes; order Kitasatosporales; family Streptomycetaceae; genus Streptomyces; species Streptomyces sp. NPDC029216. The sequence goes on from NZ_JBEZWL010000114.1 coordinate 15,728, forward strand.
GCGTCTTCCCCGGCCCCACCCTCCTCGCCCGCTCCGGGCGCCGCACCAAGGTGCGCGTTCACAACGACCTGACGGTCCCGACCGTCACCCACCTGCACGGCGGCGTCACCCCGCCGGAGTCCGACGGCTACCCCACCGACCTGCTCCTGCCCACCCGCTGCGACCCGGGCCGGCCCGCTCCCCACCCGCAGGACGCCCACGCCGGCCGTACCGCCGTCGCCTACCGGACCTACGACTACCCGCTGGCCCAGCAGGCGGCCACCCTCTGGTACCACGACCACCGCATGGACCACACCGCCGAGCAGGTCTGGCGGGGCCTGGCCGGCTTCTTCCTGATCACCGACGAGGAGGAGGACCGGCTCCCGCTCCCGCGCGGCGAGCGCGACGTGCCGCTGATGCTGTGCGACCGCTCCTTCGCCGAGGACGGCTCCTTCCGCTACCCCGACCACGCCCACGACATCTTCCCCGACGGCGTCCTCGGCGACGTCCAGCTCGTCAACGGTGCCCCCTGGCCCGAACTGGAGGTCTCGGCCGCCCGCTACCGCCTGCGCCTGCTCAACGCCTCCAACGCCCGCCGCTACCGGCTCCGGCTGGACGCGGAAGGCGGCGGCCGCGGCCGGTTCGTCCAGATCGGCAGCGACGGCGGCCTCCTGGCCGCACCCCAGCCGCTGGACGCCATCGACATCGCACCCGGCGAACGCTTCGACGTCCTCGTCGACTTCGCCGACCACCCCGTGGGGAGCCGCGTCACCTTGCGCAACACCGCCGCCGAGGGCGGGATGCGCGACGTCATGCGCTTCCACGTCGTACGGGCCTCGCGCGACTCCACGCGCGTGCCGACGACGCTCTCCACCCGCTTCGAGGCCCTCGCGCCCACCGCGGGCATGCCGGTCCGCGTCTTCGACTTCCGCCGCACCGCCGCCGGCGAGGACCGCCGGATGTGGACCGTCAACGGCAGGCCCTTCCACCCCGGCACCGTCCTGGCCCGCCCCCGCCTGGGCAGGGTCGAACGCTGGCGGTTCAGCAGCGACTTCCACCACCCCGTCCACATCCACCTGGCCCAGTTCCAGGTGCTCGCCCGCGGCGGCCGCCCGCCGTCCGCGCAGGACACCGGCTGGAAGGACACCGTCGACGTACGCCCCTACGAGACCGTGGAGACCCTCGTCCGCTTCACCGGCTACAAGGGGCGCTACATGCTCCACTGCCACAACCTCGAACACGAGGACATGGCGATGATGGCCGACATCGAGGTCGGCTGACGACACCCGGCCCCCTGCGTTCCGGTTCCCGTGACTCCGCAAGCGCCGCCTGCCACAACCCCCTTGAGAGGATCAACGCATTCCGGCCACACTGAGTCCAGGGACCACATGCGGGGGTGTTGGCATGTCACGACGACGTGGTGTCCGGGCCGGAACGGCGGCGGTCGCGGTCGTGCTCCTGCTGGCGGGGGCGGCCGGATGCATAGGGGACGAGGGCTCGTCGCCGCCTTCGGGGGGCGAGGCCCCCGGGCGGTCGCCGGGCCCGGGGAAGAGCGTGAGCAAGCCCCCGGGCAGGACGACGCCCACGCCGGGGGAGACCCCGACGACGGCGCCGGCCACCGAGCCGCCGGGGGGCGACGTCTACATCTCCCGTTCCCTCGAACCGGAGAACGTCCCGGCACCCGGCGGCGAGAGGGTCGCCTGCGTCAGCGGGATCCAGGCCGGGGTGGAGGTGAAACCCGTGAAGGGGACGGCCACCTGGCGGGCCGTGGCCCTCACCCACCCCCTGCCGCCGGGCGGGCGGCTCCCGGACCGGGGCGACGCCAAGGGCGTGCTGGTCAGCCCGTCGGCCGGCACCCTGACACCCGGGTCGGCCGCGAACGTGCACGTGGGCGGCACGTTCGACAAGAACCTCGGTTCCTTCTACCTCGTGATCCAGAACGGCGCCCACACCACCACCCTCACCATGCGCTACACCTGCATCCCCACGAGCTAGGCGGCGGGTTCAGCGTGACCGGTGGTCCGACAGGCGTTCCTTCTCGGCCTTGAGCTTGCTCCACACCCTGCCCAGTGCCGCCATGTCCTGCGCGTCCAGGAGATCGGTGAACACGGGGGCCAGGACCTCGCGACGGGTGGCGTCGGCCTCCTCGAAGAACCGGCGGCCCGCGTCGGTGAGGGAGACCTCGACCGACCGGGCGTCGCGCGCGGACGGGGTACGGGTCACCAGGCCGCGCCCCTGGAGGGCGTCCACCACCCGGGAGACCTGGCTGCGGCTGAGCATGGTGCTGTTCCCGAGGACGGAGGCGGGCACCGGATCGGGGCTGGCGGCCAGCCACAGCATGACCTCGAACCAGGACACGGGGAGGTCGTGCTCCTTGGTGAGGGCCCGGTCGACGCGCTCGGCGAGGACCGTGCCGGCCCAGACCAGCCCGTAGAAGGCGTAATCGGCGTCAGGCATCTCGGCCTGGGTGAGCTTCTTCGGCATGGACCGAGTGTAGGGGTTGCGTGCACGCGCACATAAATTTATAGTGTGTGTGCACGCACATAAATGACTCTGAAAGGCACCGCCATGTCGGCCACCTCCCAGAAGACCGTCCTGATCACCGGCACCTCCTCCGGCATCGGCCTCGCCGCCGCGGTGGCCGCCGCGCGGGCCGGCTGGCGTACGGTCGCCACCCTGCGCGACCCCTCCCGCGCCGACGCCCTGCGCAAGGCGGCGGCCGAGGCGGGCGTCGAGCTCGACATCCGGCAGCTCGACGTGACCGACGAGGCGTCGGTCGCCGCGGCCGTCGACGGCGTGATCGCCGACCACGGCCGGCTGGACGCCGTCGTCAACAACGCCGGCGCCGGCCACGTGGGCACCCTGGAGAACGAGTCGCTCGCCGAGATCCGCGAGGTCATGGAGGTCAACTTCTTCGGCGTCGTCAACGTATCCAAGGCGGTGATGCCGCACCTGCGCGCCACCGGCGGCCGCCTGATCACCGTCACCAGCGTCGGCGGTGTCATCGGCCAGCCCTTCAACGAGGCCTACTGCGCGGCGAAGTTCGCCGTCGAGGGTTACATGGAGAGCCTCGCCCCCGTCGCCCGCACGGTCGGCGTGGCCGTGTCCGTGGTCGAGCCCGGCGCCGTCGCCACCGAGTTCGTCAACAACCTCGGCATCGACCTGGAGGGCGCGATCAACGCCGCCGGCCCCTACTCCGGCGCCCTGCGCCAGTACGTCAACCGCACCGTCGCCCAGTTCACGGACGGCGCCCAGACACCGGCCGGTGCCGCCGAGGCCGTCCTCGGGGCCATGACCGCCGAGCAGCCCGCGTTCCGCATCCAGACCTCGGACTGGGCCCGCGCCTTCGTCGCCACCAAGCTGACCGACGCGGACGGCTCGGCGGTCCAGTCCCTGACCTCCGCCTGGGTGTCCTGACGGCACGGCCGGCCCGGCCTAGCGGGAGGGGGCCGCCGGGCCGGTCGCCACGACCCGGTCCGCGTACCGCGCCAGCCGGGCCCGCAGCTCCTCGCGTGACAGACCCTCCGGCCCGGCCAGCCGCTCGACCAGGTCGGCCCGGGTCGCGGCGAGGAGGGCGTGCGCGGTGAACCCGGGGTCCGCGAGGCCGGGGATCTCCGCCAGTACGGACCGCAGCAGCGCGTGCCAGCGTTCGTAGTGCCCGGCCTGGTAGAGGGCGCTGTTCCCGCTCGCCTCCAGGGCGAGCGCGAGGCGCCGGTTGTCGAGCTTGAAGCACAGCACCGCGTCGAGCAGGGCGGGCACGCGCTCCCGCGGCGGGGTGCCGGGTCCGAGCGGCGGCGGGCCCGCCTCCACGGCCTCCCGGACGGGTTCGAGCCGGGCCTCGTACAGCGCGCGCAGCAGGCCCGCGCGGTCGCCGAAGGCGCGGAAGACCGTGCCCTTGCCGACACCGGCGGCGGCCGCGACGTCGGCCATCGTGAGGTCCTCGGGGCTCTGCGCGCGGGCGAAGAGGGCGTCGGCGGCCGCCAGTACGGCCAGCTGGTTGCGGGCGGCGTCCTTGCGGGTCTTGCGCTCGGGTTCGGGCACGCGGCTCCTCCAATTGAAAAACGGACCCGGGGTCCGTATCTTTGAAGCGGACCCACGGTCCGTATTCTATGAGGTGGAGGACGCCCATGCCCATGCCCGTACCCGTACCTGCTTCTGCGGCGGAGCTGTACCGCCACGGCCTGCGACTCCTGCTGGCCAAGGACATCCCCGGCTGGGTCGGCCTGTGGGCCGAGGACGGGGTGATGGAGTTCCCGTTCGCGCCCCCGGGATGGCCGCGGCGGCTGGAGGGACGGGAGGCCGTCGCCGAGTACATGCGCCCCTATCCCGACCACATCGACCTGCACGACTTCCCCGAGGCCGACCTGCGGATCCACGAAACGGCCGACCCGCGGACCATCGTGGCCGAGATGCGCGGCACGGGCCGGCTGGTGCGGACCGGCGGTCCCTACGACATGAGGTACGTCGCCGTGGTCACCGTCGACGACGGCCGCATCACCGCCTACCGCGACTACTGGAACCCCCTCGCCGCCCTCGAAACCGGCGGCGAACTCGCCGGGAGCCCCCGATGACCGTCACGCACACCACCCCCGCCCCGGCCTTCCCGCCGACCGGCACCACGCTCGTCATCGGAGCCACCGGGACCACCGGCAGCCGCACCGCCGCGCAGCTGACCGCCGCCGGCCGCGCGGTCAGGGCGGCCGCCCGCAGCGGCGCCGCGGTGCCCGGAGCGGAGCCGGTCCGCTTCGACTGGTACGACCCGACCACCCACGACACCGCCCTCGACGGTGTCGACCGCGTCTACGTGATCCCGCCCGTCGGTGATCCCGACCCCGCGGCGGTGGCCCTGCCGTTCCTGCGCCGGGCCCGTGCCCGCGGCGTCCGGCGCGCCGTGCTCCTGAGCGCCTCCTCGATCCCGGAGGGCGGTCCGGCCGTGGGCCGGGTGCATGCCGCGCTGCCCGGCATCTTCGACGAGTGGGCGGTGCTGCGACCGTCCTGGTTCATGCAGAACTTCACCGGCGACCACCTGCACGCCCGCAGCATCCGTACCGACGGGGCCGTCGTGACCGCCGCCGGAAGCGGCCGGATCGGCTTCGTCGACGCCGACGACATCGCGGCCGTCGCGGTCCGCGCCCTCACCGACGCCCGTTCCCCCGACACCGATCTCGTCCTCACGGGGCCCCAGGCGCTGAGCCACGACGAGGTGGCCGCCGTCATCGCCGAGGTCACCGGCCGCTCCGTGGTCCACCGGCACCTCACCCACGAGGCGATGCGCGACCGGCTCGCCCGGCTGATGCCGCACGGGTTCGCCGCGATCCTGGCCGATATGGACCGGGCCGTCTCCGAGGGGGCCGAGGACCGCGTCACCGACACCGTCCAGCGCCTCACCGGCCGGCCCGCCCGCGCCTTCCGCGACGTCGTCGAGCGGGAGCTGGGCTGAACGGACGCGTCAGCGGCTCTCCCGGGCGGTGTGTGCCCGCGCGGCGACGTCGAGCAGCAGCCGTTCGCGGTGCGGCCGGGCCACGAGGTGGAGGCCGACGGGCTCCCCCTGCGGGGTGGTTCCGGCGGGCAGGGTGATCGCCGGGTGCCCGCTGAGGTTGAACGCCCAGGTCAGCGCGACGCTCATGCGGGATCCGGGGCCGTCGTGGCCGTGGGGCGGGTGCGGGGTGGTGGGGGTGAGGAGGAGGTCGGCCCGCGCGAAGGCGTCGGCCAGGCGTGCGTCGTTGGCGGCGATCGTTTCGAGGTCGGCGGGGGAGGGGGCGCCGCTGCGGAGCCCGGTCCACGCCGACGCCGGGTCGGCGAGCGTGAGTTCGGCCTCCTCGTCCAGAGCGATGAGTCCCGCGGCGGCGAGGCCGTCCACGCGGCGCCGGGCGACGGCGGCGACGGCCGGGTCGGTGTCCGCGTAGCCCAGCGTGGCCGACCAGACGGCGCCGAGCGGCAGCGCCGCCGGCCCGGGGACGGCCGCACCGCAGGACCCGGCGGCGACCGCGTCCAGGTAGGCGAGCGCGTCCGGGACGGTGCGGCACAGGACACCGGGCGTGTTCAGCCCCGCACGGTCCCGGGCCGGCAGGAGGCCGTTGGTGGGCTTGAACCCGACGATCCCGCACCACGCGGCGGGTATGCGGACCGATCCGGCACCGTCCGACCCGCTCGCCAGGGGGACCAGGCCGCCCGCGACCGCGGCCGCGGAGCCCGCGGACGAACCGCCGGGGGACCACGCCGGGTCGAGCGGGTTCAGGGTGGGGCCCCGGTCGGTGTGCCCGTACGTCTGCCAGCCCCGGCCGGTGCGCGGCATCGACGTGGCACCCACCGGCACGCAACCGGCCGCGGCCAGACGGCTGTTCTGGTACGAGTCGGGACCCTCCCCGGCCTTGACGCCGATCGGCACGCCCGCCAGCGGCAGCCGGACCCCGCGGGCGACCTCCGCGTCCACACGGGCCGCCCGGGCCAGGGCCCGCTCGGGCCACACCTCCGTGAACGCCCGCAGTTCCGTATCGCGCTCGCGGACGCGGGCGAGCGCCGCGGTGACGACGTCCACCGCCGTCACGGCCCCGCACCCCACCGCCCGGGCGGTGTCCACGGCGGACAGGGACGCGTACTCCTGAGTGCTCATCACAGCCGTGCTCCCGAACCGGATCCGTCAACGGCGCAAGGACGCGCGCATGTGATGATCACACCTGCGGGAGCCGGAGCGGGAGCGGGGGAGGGGAACGGGAAACCATGAGCGGTGCGAACTGCCCGCAGTGCGGGACGATCGACCAGGTGCGCAGGGTGCGGGCCGTCTACGAGGCGCAGACCGGCACCTACGCGGGCGTTTCGACGGCCTACACGGCCCCTGCCCGCTCGACCGTGCACACCTCCGGGGTGTCGAGCACCCTGCTGGCACAGCAACTGGCCCCGCCGCCCCAGCCGTTCACGGAGCGGCAGCGGGGCGGGTGCGTGCTGGCCCTGCTCTGCGCCGTGCCGGTGGCCGCGGCGCTGATGACCCTGCCGCTGCTGGCCGGCGACGCGCCCGACGCGGGGCGCAACGCCCTGATCTTCTGGGGTGTGACGGGCCTGCCCGCCCTGGTCGCCGCTCTGGCCCTGCTGATCCACCGCGTGCTGGCGCGAAGGGCGGCCCGACAGCGGTTCCGGGCGCAGACGGCGGCCTTCCCGGCGCTGTTCGCGGTGTGGGAGGCGGCGTTCACCTGCGGTCGCTGCCACCTCGCCTACCTGCCGCCCGGCCCGTTCGCCCCGACGGGCCCGCGCTCCGTCCTGGTGCCCGGGTTCCAGCACCTGGTGTGGGCGGTGGCCCAGGAGCTGCGGGGCTCCGGCACACCGCGGTGACCCGGCGCGGCGGAGGGAACGGGTCCGCTCAGGTGTGGAGGCGGCTGTTGGCGCCGTCGTGGCCGTCCGCCGTTTCGTCGTCGAACCAGTAGTCGCCGGCCGCCAGATAGCGGAAGGCGTGGCTGCCGTGGGCGGGCAGGGTGACGCTGGCGGCGCGGGTGCCGTCGCCCCGCGAGGTGAGGGGGTGGGCGTGCGGGTTCCAGTGGTTGAAGTCCCCGACGACGCTGACCGGCCCGTCCGGGTTGTGGTCGGGCAGGACGAAGGTGATGTGGGCGCGGCCCTTGAGCTTCTTGCGTTCGAGCATCGTGCGGCTCCTGCCGTTCGAGGGTGCGTAACCGGTGCATCGTGGGCCCTGCGGCCCGTCCGGGCCCCCCGTACGCGCCCGGCGGCCCGCGGCGGTCACCCACCCGGCGGCCCGGGCGTGGGCCGGGCGGGTCGGGGGAGAACGCCCGGGCCCGGCGCGCGCCGCCGACTACGATGCGTGGCATCGGCAGGGCAGTACAGGCGGCGCGACGGAGGGGGCACCGGGTGAGCGGTTACGGCGGGGGCGGCTACGGGGACCCGGCAGGCGGGCCGGCCGGCCCGCCGCCGACGGGATGGCCGGCCCAGGGCGCCCCGCCCCCGCCACCGGGGTACCCCT
>NZ_JBEZWL010000115.1:0-23596 GCF_040648015.1 Streptomyces sp. NPDC029216
TCGCCTCCTCGGCGAGCCCGGTGGACACCACGTCCCAGCCCAGGTCCCGCTGTACGAGCGCGGGCGCGGGTCCCGGCCCGGGGGTGAGGACGCCCTGCGCCAGTGGACCGCCGGCACCGGCGCGTACGCCTTCACCACCGCCTCCCGGATCGTGGTGGACGCCGCCTCCGCGGGCCGGCTCGCCGACGAGGCGGCCACGTTCGCCCAGGACCTCGGGGCCCTGGCCGGCCGCGAGGTGGCCGTCGCCACCGGGACCCCCGCCCCCGGCGACATCGCCCTCGTCCTCGGCGAGAGCGGCCTGCCCGCCGAGGGCTACCGGATGACCGTCGCGGACGCCCTCACCGTCCGCGCCGCCACCCCCGCCGGAGCCTTCTACGGCACCCGTACCGTCCTGCAGCTCCTGCACCAGTCCGCCTCCGTGCCGGCCGGGACGGCCGAGGACTGGCCGGCCAAGCCGGAGCGCGGGCTCATGGTCGACCAGGGGCGGAAGTTCTTCACCGTCGACTGGCTCAAGCAGCACATCAAGGAGCTGGCCTACCTCAAGCTCAACTACTTCCACTTCCACCTCTCCGACACCTTCGGCTTCCGCCTGGAGAGCTCCACCCACCCCGAGATCGTCTCCGCCGAGCACTACTCCAAGCAGGACATCGCCGACCTGGTCGCCCTCGGCCTCAAGTACCACGTCACGATCGTCCCCGAGATAGACACCCCCGGGCACATGAACGCCGTCCTCGCCGCCCACCCCGAACTCGGCCTCAAGAGCAGCACCGGCACCGTCAGCCCCGACTTCATCGACCTCTCCCTGCCCGCCTCCTACACCCTCATCGGGGACCTGCTCAAGGAGTACCTGCCGCTGTTCCCCGCCCCGTACTGGCACATCGGCGCGGACGAGTACGTCACCGACTACGCCAAGTACCCGCAGCTGCTCTCCTACGCCCGCGCGCACTACGGCGCCGGCGCCACCGCCAAGGACACCTACTACGGGTTCGTCAACTGGTCCGACCAGCTGGTGCGGGCGGCCGGCAAGACCACCCGGATGTGGAACGACGGCATCAAGTCCGGCGACGGAACCCTGCGGCCCGACCCCGGCATCCTCGTCGAGTACTGGTACACCTACGGCCTCACCCCCCAGCAGCTGGCCGCCGCCGGGCACGCCGTCGCCAACGAGTCCTGGACGCCCACGTATTACGTCCTGGGCGGCGCGAAGCCCGACACCCGGTGGATGTACGAGACCTGGACCCCGGACCGCTTCGAGGGCGGCAACACCCTCTCCGACCCGTCGAAGAACCCCGGTTCGCTGATCCACGTCTGGTGCGACAACCCCACCGCCGAGACGGAGGCGCAGATCGCGGCCGGCATCGCGGACCCGCTGCGCGTCCTGGCCCAGCAGACCTGGGGCTCCCCGAAGCCGGCCGCCGCGTACGCCGAGTTCACCCCGCTCGCGGCGGCCGTCGGCCACAACCCCGCCTGGCCGGCCGCCGGCCAGGCGGGCAACCTGGCCCAGGGCCGCCCGACCACCGCCTCCAGTACCGAGACCGCCGCCTTCCCGGCCGCCGCGGCCACCGACGGCGACCCCGGCACCCGCTGGTCCAGCGCCTACCGGGACCCGCAGTGGCTCCAGGTCGACCTCGGCACCGCCCGGAACGTCGGCCGCGTGGTGCTGCGCTGGGAAGCGGCGTACGGGAAGTCCTTCCAGATCCAGCTCTCCGACGACGCCGCCACCTGGCGCACCGCCTACTCCACCACCGACGCCACCGGCGGGGTCCAGGACCTGACCGGCCTCACCGGATCCGGCCGCTACGTCCGCGTGTACGCCACCCAGCGCGGCACCGGATACGGCTACTCCCTCTACGAGTTCGAGGTCTACGGCCCCCAGCCGGACGCCCCCCACATCCTCACCGCCGCCGGCAAGGCCCTCGACGACCCGGCGAGCTCCACCGCGCCCGGCACCCGGCTGATCACCTGGACCCCGCACGGCGGCCCGAACCAGCAGTGGCGGCTCGCCCCCGCCGCCGCCGGCGGATTCGCCCTGGTCAACGGCGCCTCGCGGCTGTGCGCGGGCGTCGCGGGCGGCTCCACCGCGGCCGGCGCGGCCGTCGTCCAGGACGCGTGCGACGGCGGTGACGGCCAGCGCTGGCTGGACACCCCCCTCGGCAACGGCGGCCACACGCTGGCCAACGCCGGGAGCGGCCTCCTGCTGACCACCGCCTCCGCCGCCGACGGAGCCCCCGTCACGCAGCAGCAGGCCGACGGCTCCCCGTACCAGGAGTGGCGGATCGGCTGACGGCCGCTCACCCGGCCCGGGCCCGCGCCCGATTTCGGGTACCCCGCGCGGAACCGGTCCGGCCGGAAGTGCGAGACTTCCGGTCCGTGAACGGGACACAGGGGGCGGGCGGGAACATGCGGGTGAGGGCGGGGCTCTGGGCAGTGGCGGCGCTGGTCACGGCGACGGCGACGGCCTGCGCGTTCCCCCTGCGGGACCTGGGCCCGCTGCCGGAACGCTACGCGGGCCCGCCGCTGGCCGCGGACGAGGCGGTGGCCGATCTGACGGCGGCCATGGCCGAGGAGGGGGTGACGGTGCGCCGGATGCCGCAGGACCTGAGCCCGCTCGCGTGCCACGAGGCCCTCACGGCCGAACACCCCTCGGCGGACGTGGACCCGGTGCTGCGGGCCGGGTTCGCGCGGGCCCGCTCCGGCCACGGCTGGCAGGACGCGCCGCATCCCGCGGAGGGCATGCTCAGCCTCCGCAAGGCCGACTGGACGGCCACCACCCAGCTCACCGGCTCCGCCTCGGCGGGGTCGCCCACCGCGCAGATCGTGATCACCCTGCTCTGCGACGGCGCCCGCTCGAAGTCCCGGGCGCCCGAGGCTCCCCCGGTGGCGTCCCCGCCCGCCGGCTGAGCCCGCGGCGCCCCGGCGGGCTCAGCCTCAGGGCGCGTCGCCGGGGCCGGCCGCCGCGCCCCCGCGCGGGCGCAGCCCGTCGAAGGCCAGGTCGAGGAAGCGGCGCCAGTCGCCGCTGCCCGTCCGGATGATCCCGGACAGCCCGCCGACGATCATGTACACATCCGCGACGCCGAGGTCCTCCCGGAGGGTGCCGGCGGCCCGCCCCTGCTCGATCAGCTCCGCGACGGCGGCCTCCAGGCGCCCCAGGGTCTCCCCGCCCGGCGCGGACGAGCCGATGGCGGCCAGGGTGGCGGCGGTCAGGCCCGGGCTTGCGGCGAGGGTCGCGCCCACGTGGTGCAGGTAGCGCGCCAGCCCCTGACCCGCCTCGGGTTCCCGCAGGCAGTCCGTCAGCGCGAGCCGCAGGATCCCGGCGAACCGCTGTTCCGCCGCCGCCTCCACCAGGGCCTGCTTGGACGGGAAGTGCCGGTACAGGGTGCCGATGCCGACCCCGGCCGCCCGGGCCACCTCCGGCATCTGCACCTCCTCGCCGCGCTCCTCGAACAGGGCGCAGGCCGCGGCCAGGACGAGGGCGCGGTTGCGCTCCGCGTCGGCGCGCGGCCGGCGGCCGCCGGGCGGTGCAGGGGGCGTTGACAAGACGGCCGCTCCTCCGCGTACATTGAGACCGAAATGGAACCGGAACCGGATTCCGGTTCACATTGTGCCATGCGAGGAGGGGTCGCGTCATGCCCGAGGAAGACCGTTTCATCCTGCTGGAACCCGGAGCCGCCCGGCCCGGCCGCGTACCGCTGCCGCCCGCCTTCACCGTCAAGGCCGGGACGGCCGACACCGAGGGGCGGCTGTCGCTGCTGGAGGTGACCGTCGCCAAGGACATCCCCCGGCACACCCACCACCTGGCCGACGAATGCGTCTACGTCCTGGACGGGGTCCTCGGCATCGAGTTCGACGACCGGACCCACTCCGCCCCCGCCGGGACCTTCGCCCTGCTGCCCCGGGGCGTCCCGCACGCCCTGCGCCGCGCCTCCGACCCGCCCCCGCGGGTGCTGCAGATCTCCGCGCCCGGCGGGTGGGAGCGCTACGTCGAGGACCTGGTCGAGGCCGGGCCCGCCGTGCTCACCGACGGGGAGCTGGACCCCGTGAAGATCAACCCCATCGCCGCCCGGCACCACGTCCGCTACGAGGAGGACCGGCCCTGAGGCAGGGCCCCCCGTCGCTACGCATCCTGCGGGTCGGCCCCGTACCGCAGGCGTCCGAGGGCCGTCATCGGCCGGTCGTGCGCCGCCACCGGGGCCGGCAGGACGGTGGAGCCGGTCAGGTAGCGGTCCACCGCCGAGGCCGCCGACCGGCCCTCGGCGATGGCCCACACCACCAGCGACTGGCCCCGCCCCGCGTCCCCGGCGACGAACACGCCCGCGGCCCCTTCGCCGGTGGCGGCGAAGTGCGGGTCCCGGGCGAAGTTGCCGCGCCCGTCGTACTCCAGCCCCAGCTGCTCGCGCAGCCCGCCGGCCCGCTCGGGGCCGGAGAAGCCCAGCGCCAGCAGCACCAGCCCGGCCGGTACCACCCGCTCGGTCCCCGCCAGGGGCCGCCGCTCCCCGGGCTCGACGGCGGTCAGCCGCAGCGCCCGTACCCGGCCGCCGGCGTCCCCCTCGAAGCGCAGGGTGGCGCTGGAGAACAGCCGCGGGTCACGGCCCTCCCGCCCCCGGGCCTCCTCGTGGGCATGGGAGATCCGGTACACCTTCGGGTGCACCGGCCACGGCTCGCCCTCGCCGCGGGCGGGCCCCGGCTCGGGGTTGATGTCGAGCTGGACCACCGACAGCGCGCCCTGCCGCAGGGCCGTACCGAGACAGTCCGAGCCCGTGTCACCACCGCCGACGACCACCACGTGGACGCCGTCGGCCGTCACCGGGGACACCGGGAGGTCGCCCTCGCACACCCGGTTGGCGAAAGTCAGGTACTCCATGGCCTGGTGGATGCCGGTCAGCGAGCGCCCCGGGACGGGCAGCTCCCTGCGCTCCCCGGCGCCGACCGCGACGACGAGGGCGTCATAGCGGTCGCGCAGCCCGTCCGCCGGCTCGGCCCCGCCGACGTCCGAGCCCGTCACGAACGAGGTGCCCTCGGCCCGCATCTGTTCGATCCGGCGGTCGAGCAGGTCCTTCTCCATCTTGAACCCGGGGATGCCGTAGCGCAGCAGGCCCCCGAGCCGGTCGTCCCGCTCGTGGACCACGACCCGGTGCCCGGCCCGGGTCAGCTGCTGGGCCGCCGCGAGCCCCGCCGGACCGGAGCCGATCACGCCCACGGACCGCGTGCCGCGCCGCTCCGGCGGGCACGGGGTCATCCAGCCGCGCCGCCACCCCTCGTCCGCGACGGTCTGCTCGACGTTCTTGATGGTCACCGGATCGGCGTTGATCGCGAGGACGCAGGCGTCCTCGCAGGGCGCCGGGCAGACCCGGCCGGTGAACTCGGGGAAGTTGTTGGTCGCGTGCAGCCGCTCGTACGCGGCGCGCCAGTCGGCGCGCGCGGCGTACACGTTCCACTCGGGTATCAGGTTCCCCAGCGGGCAGCCCGCGTGGCAGAACGGGATCCCGCAGTCCATGCAGCGGCCGGCCTGCTCGCGCACCAGCGGCAGCAGCGCCTGGCCCGCGTACACCTCGCGCCAGTCCCCGAGCCGCTCCTCGACGGGCCGGGCCGGGACGGCCTTGCGGGGGATCCTGAGGAAGCCGAACGGATCGGTCACGCGCCGCCTCCCTGACCCAGGTGCGAGCGGGTACGGAGGCGCATACGGCGCGTATGAAGCGCGCCGTATGCCACCTTTCGACCAGATTACGCCGTCCGGGCGATCCGGCATCCGGCCCCGGCGGTGCGGGGCTCAGTAGCCCCAGCGCGCCCGGCTGCCGTCCTGGCGGCAGGAGATCATGCGGCCGTTCGCCGCGTGCGTGGAGCGGCCCACGTCCGCCTTGCGGCAGTACTGGCCCGCGCTGTAGCAGTTGCCCGCCTCGGAGACGATCTCGCAGCCGGCCTTCGCGGGCTCCTCCGGCGCCTTCGTCGTGGGCTCCGGCGCGGGCGTGGTGGCGGCCCGCGTCGGGGTGGGGTCGGCGGACGGCTTCGCGTCCGCGGGGGTGGCGGACGGGCTCGGCAGGGCCGACGCGCTCACCGACGGCGAGGGCGTCGGGGAGGCGGAGGCCGTCGCCGCCGAGGAGGGGGCCGGCGGCGCGACCGCCGGGCCACCGCCCTCCGCCGGCCCGCACGCGACGGCGACCCCCGCCGCCAGCAGACCGACCAGCGCGAGCCGGATCCGCCCCGCCCGCCGCCCGCGCCCGTTCCCCGCTCTGGTGTCCTTCTCCGTGCCGTACATCCGTACCCCCCACCTCGCGTTGATCACCTGATGTGATCAAAGGAGCAACATCATAGGAACGGATGTCCGGTTCGCGGGGTGCTCCACCCAATCGTGATCAACGGGGTCCGGCCCCGGGCCTACCGGTCCGTCAGCAGCGCGTCCGATGAGCCGTCACGCTGGTGCGGGACCGCGGCCGAGTGGGTCGCGCGCGGATCCTCTTCCGGGCGGAACGAGACCGTGCGCGTGGGGGCGGGGATGGAGATGCCCTCCTCCCGGAAGCGCCGGTGCAGGCGCTTGATGAACTCGTGCTTGATCCGGTACTGGTCGCTGAACTCGCCGACGCCCAGGATGACCGTGAAGTTGATCCGGGAGTCCGCGAAGGTGTGGAAGCGGACCTTCCCCTCGTGGTCGGGAACCCCGCCCGTGATGTCGGCCATCACGGTGTCCACCACGTCCAGGGTCACCCGCTCCACGTGCTCCAGGTCGCTCTCGTACCCGACCCCCGCCTGGACCAGGAGCGACAGCTTCTGCTCCGGCTGGGTGAAGTTGGTCATGTTCGTCCGCGCCAGCCGCCCGTTGGGGATGATGACCAGGTTGTTCGACAGGTTGCGCACCACGCTGTTGCGCCAGTTGATGTCGACGACGTAGCCCTCCTCGCCGCTGCTGAGGCGGATGTAGTCGCCCGGTTGCACCGTCTTCGACGCCAGGATGTGCACGCCCGCGAAGAGGTTGGCCAGGGTGTCCTGGAGCGCCAGCGCGACCGCCAGACCGCCGACGCCGAGGGCGGTGACCAGCGGTGCGATGGACACCCCGACGGTCTCCAGCGCGACCAGCACGCCCATCGTGAGGACCACGATCCGCGTGATGTTGACGAAGATGGTGGCGGACGCGGCGACCCCGGTCCGGGACTGCGCCACCGACTGGACCAGGCCCGCGACGACCCGGGCCGCCGTGAACGTGGCGAAGATGATGAACAGGGCGGTCAGCGACTGGTTGACGAGGCTCCCGGCCCGCGCGGTGAGCGGCAGCGCCGTGGCCGCCACCGCCGCGCCCGCGATGACGGCGGCCGACGGGGCGAGGGTGCGCAGCGCGTCGACGATGATGTCGTCGCCGGTCCACTTGGTCCGTTCCGCGTGCTTGGCCAGCCACTTCAGCAGGGCGCGCAGCAGCAGCCCGGCCACGCCGCCCGAGGCCAGCGCGATCCCGGCCACCACCCAGTCGTGCAGCACGAGGTCCCGGGTCAACGCACGGCCTCCGCTCGCGCGAGGTCCGGCCGCCGTATGTGTCGTGTCGTCACCATGTCACCTGTCAGGTCGCGTTGTGCGGGGGCCCGTTCGAGCGGACGTACGCATTCCGAACGGACTGTCATCCTGCCGCATGGCCGGACGGACCCCGCAGCGGGGCCGGGGGAGCGGACGCCCCCGGCCCCCCGCCCCGCTCAGCGGGCGGCGTCCATCCGGAACTCCGCCCCCGGCGCCCGCCCCTTCAGCCCCGCCCGGCGGACCTTCCCGGAGCGGGTGCGCGGCAGGTCCCGGGCGAACTCCACCACCCGCACCCACTTCTCCCGCGGCAGCTCCTCCCGCACCAGCGCGAACACCCCGCGCGCCGCCTGCGCACCGCCCTCCCGCCCCGCCGCGAGGGTCACGTACGCCTTGGCCGCCCACAGCCCCTCCGGGTCCGGCACCGGCACCACCGCCGCGTCCGCCACGGCCGGATGCCGCAGCAGCACCCGCTCCAGTTCCAGCGGGGAGATCCGGTGGTCGAAGGACTTGAACATGTCGTCCGCCCGCGAGACGTACGTGAACGAGCCGTCCGGCGCCCGGACCACCAGGTCACCCGTGTGGTAGTAACCCCCGGCGAAGGCCCGGGCCGTCCTGTCGGGATCGTCGGCGTACCCGCGCATCAGCCCCGCCGGACGCTCCGCCAGGTCCACGCACAGCTCACCGGTCACACCGTCGGGGACCTCCAGCCCCGTCTCCGGGTCGACCACCGCCATCCGGTAGCCCGGCAGCGCCCGCCCCATGCTGCCCGGCACCGGCGGGCGGCCCGGCGGGTTGCCGATCTGGCCGGTGGTCTCGGTCTGCCCGAACCCGTCCCGCACGTCGATGCCCCAGGCCTCCCGCACCGCCCGCGCGAGCGCCGCCCCCATCGGCTCACCGGCCGCCACGGCCTCGCGCAGCCCCGCCGGACGCGGCCCCAGCCCCGCCGCGACCATCGCCCGCCAGGTGGTGGGCGGGGCGCAGAAGGTCGTCACCCCGCGGGTGCGCAGCACCTCCAGCACGGCCCCGGCGTCGGCGGCCGTGGCGGAGTCCAGGGCGAGCACCGTCGCCTCCGCGTTCCACGGGACGAAGAACGAGCTCCAGGAGTGCTTGGCCCAGCCCGGCGCCGAGATGTTCAGGTGCACGTCACCGGGGCGCACCCCGTTCCAGTACATGCCCGACAGGTGCCCGACGGGGTAACTGGTGTGGGTGTGCTCGACCATCTTCGGTGCGGAGGTGGTGCCCGAGGTGAAGTACCGGGAGAGCGGGTCGTCCGCGCCCGTCGGCCCGTCCGGGACGAACGCGACGGGGGCCGAGCGGGCGTCCTCGTACGAGGACCAGCCCGGCGGCGGCGTGCCGCCGACGGCGATGCCCCGCCAGGGGTGCGGCCCCGGCCCGAACCGCCCGGCCAGCGCCGACTCGGCCACGACGAACCGCACGCCTCCCCGCGCGGCCCGGTCGGCGAGTTCGGCGGGGGTGGCCGTGGTGTAGGTCGGGATCATCACCGCGCCGAGCTTGACGGCGGCCAGCATGGTTTCCCACAGCGGCACCCGGTTGTCGAGCAGCAGCATGACCGGGTCCCCGCGCCGCACGCCCCGGGCGCGCAGCCAGTTGGCGACCTGCGCGGAGCGGCGGGACAGGGCGCTCCAGGACACCGTCACGTCCTCGGCGGGGCCGCCCGCGCCGGCCAGGCGCAGGGCGGTGCCCTCGCGGCCGGCGGCCACGGCGTCGAACCAGTCGAGGGCCCAGTTGAAGGCGGTCAGGCGCGGCCAGCGGAACTCCCGGCGGGCGGCGTCGAGGTCGCTGCCGTGGGCGAGCAGCAGGTCGCGGGAGGCCCGGAAGACCTCGGTGGGGGAGGGGGCGGTGTTCTGGTGCATGGCTGGTGGTCCGTATCCGTGGGGTCGGCGGAGGGGGCGGTCAGCGGGCGGCGGCCGCGGTGGCGGGGAGGTCCGGGGTGGGGGAGGGCGTGCTCAGCAGCCCGCGCGCCACCGTGTCGGCGTCTCGGTGGAAGAGCGTGTCCACACCGGGCCGGCCGCTGCCGACCTGGGTGAACCAGCGGGCGTGTTCGGTCGGTATGCCCAGCGCGAGCAGCCCGGGCAGCGGTTCGCCGACGGCGTCCACCACGTGGTGGGAGTCCGGTGTGACGTCGAGACCGCCGGTGGGGAAGCGCCGGCCGTCCGGGCCGGTGGCCGTGTACGCGCGGACCAGGCCCTCCGTCAGCAGCTGCCGGGTGAGCGGCGAGGTGTCGCGGTGCAGGGCCGGCGAGGGGATCCGGGCGTCGACCAGCACGTCCACGTACCGCGTCGAGCCCGGGACGGCCGGCGAGGAGACCGTGAACCGCCCGCACCGCTCGTCCGCGGCGAACTCCGTCGCCGGTCCGGCGACCTCCACGATCCCCTGCCGGACCAGGGCGGCGAGCTGCCGCACCCGGCTCGCGGGCGGACCCGCCGAGAGCAGGGAGTTGACCGGCAGGAAACGGCCGTGGAAGTCCTCGGCGTACGACCGCGGCAGCACCCCGCCGTGGTCGACGGCCTGCCGCAGCACGCCCCGGACGTCCCGCAGGACGTCCAGCGCCGCCTTGAGCGGGCCGCTCGCGTTGCCCAGCTCCGCCTCGGCGAGATCGGCCTCCACGACCTGGAGCAGCCGCTCCCGGAACGCCTCGGGCCCGCTGAACCGCTCCCCCTCGAAGGGCCGGGCCAGCGCGGTCAGGTCCAGCGGGGGCACCCCTGCCAGCCCGGCCTCCGCGAGGACGGGGCGCGGGTCCCGGCCGGCGTGCAGCGCCGCGGCGTGCCGGTCCGCGAACCGCGCGGCGGCTCCGGCCCCGGAGCGGGCCCGCACCAGGGCCGTCCAGTAGACGTGGTGCACCTCCCGGAGCAGCAGCGGCAGCACGTCGCGGTCGAAGTCCAGCCGGTCGTCGCCCGTGGCAGCCGCCCGCCGGGCGCGGGCCGCGGCCAGGGCCTGCGGGGTGAGGAACAGGGGCCGGTGGGCGTGGTCGGCGGCCTTCTCGTTGCGGCCCCGTGCCGGGATGGGCAGGCCGCTGCGCGAGCCCGCCGTGATGCGCGGCTCCCGCCCGCTGGGCAGGTAGCGCAGCCCGCCCCCGCCGTCGGGCTCGAAGACGCCGCCGCGCCCGACGGTCAGGCTCAGCATGACGTCGTAGAAGGACAGGCCCAGCCCCCGCACGCCCACGGCCGTACCGGGCGGCACGGCCTCCTCGCCGAGGTCCATGTCGGCGGCGGAGTCCCCGCACAGGTAGCGGACGCCGGGGTGTCGGCCGGCGAAGCCGAGCATCTCCCGTTCGAAGGCGTCGGGTTCGTTGCGCGGATGGCCGGTGGCGAGCACGACGCCGTCGGCGCGCAGCACGTGCGGGGCGGCGTCCAGGGTCAGCAGCTGCCCGCCGTCCGGCTCGGGGCCGAGGGAGGTGACGCGGGCCGTCACCGGGACGAGCTCGGCGAAGGGCGGCAGGTGCTCGGCGATCGACCGGTACACGTCCTGGAGGTACCGGCCGTAGACCACGCGGGGGGCGTAGTCGTCCGGGCCGAGGACCTGCTCGCCCGGCAGGGCGCGGGCCGCGATCCACTCGCCGAGCGAGGGACCGGCCCCGGGCCGCGCCGGTCCGCCGTCGGGGCGCCCGGAGTACATCGTGATCTGGCTGACGACGGTGTTCATGGTGAACCAGTCGTCCTGGTCGGTGCGCCAGATCCGGCCCGCCCCGACCTCGACGGCGTCGATCGCGTAGATGCGGACGGGGCGGGGGCGCGTGCCGTGCGCGGCGGCCCGTTCGGCGCGGTCGGCCAGGCGTACGGCGAGCCGCTCCAGCACGGCGAGGCCGCGCGGGCCGGTGCCGACGACGGCGAGGGTGTGCGGGCGGGAGGCGGCGGGGGTGGCGGAGAGGGGCACGGGTGTTCCTTCGGGGGAGGGGGAGTGGTGGGGGGAAGGGGTGGTCAGGCGGCGAGGGGGGCGGGTCGCCTTCCGGGGGCCGGTTCGACGGCGGCCCGGTCGAAGCCCTGCTGGACGTGCGAGAGCATCCCGATCAGGTCGTCGGCGCGCAGCGGGCCCGCGGCCCGGCCCGCCGTCGCGCGGACCGGCATCGCGCCCGCGCTGCGCCACTGGAGGCTGCCGCGCGCGTCGATGAAGCCGCGGGACCGGCCCGCGTTGTCGGCGTGGAGGCAGTACGGGACGTCCAGGTAGCCGCGGCGGAAGGCCTCGACGAGCGCCGGGCCGATGTCGGAGCCGAGCTCCAGGACGGCCTCCACCAGCGCACGCGCCTCGGCGAGCACGCCGAACTCGCCGTGCTCCACCGGGCGGTGGGCCGCGGGGCGGGCCCGCGCCGCCTGCGCGGCGGCCTCCTCCAGCGCGCGGACGTTGTCCTCGACGGTCGGGATGCGGTGGGCCTCCGCCGGCGTCTTGACGATCAGCCGCTCGGTGCCGGTCCGCGCGGCCAGCACCGCGCTCGACCGCAACAGGGCCAGCGCACCCGGCGTCGTCCGCGGGAAGACGCCCATGTACGTGTACAGGACGACGTGCCAGTCCGTGCCCGCGAGGTACTCGCCCGCCAGCAGGCGCAGCGCGGCGAGCGCCTCCGCGTCCTGGTCCGGATGGGTCTGCTGCGCGTAACTCAGCGAGATGCTGCGCAGTCCGTGCCGGCGGAAGAAGATCCCTTCGAGGACCGCCATCGCCACCAGCAGTCCCGGCGGGCAGAGCTGGCCCAGCAGACAGCCGCCGAAGCTCTCCAAGTGCGCGGCGCCGCCGGAGCGTTCGGCCAGCAGCTCGCAGCTCCTGGCCCACGCGTCCACCGACTCCGTCAGCGGGGTCCGGCCGTACGGCAGGCAGTACGAGACGGGCCCGCCCTCGGTGGCGTCCAGACCGGCGTCGAGCAGGGTCTCCACGATCCCGAACGGGTTCGCGGACCCGTGCCGGACCTGTACGGCGAAGGGGTGCCCGGCCGGGGCGGTGCCGAGGACCGGGGCCAGCATGTCCCGGGTGGGGGCGGCCCCGTGCGCGACGATGGGGAAGCCGTTGAGGTCGGAGCCCGCGTCGAGGGCCCGACGGGCGGAGGTGTGGTCGCCGACGCGGGTGTAGCTGTCGAGGGTGACGGTGCCGACCGTGCGGGCGCGGGCGCCGCGCACCGCGAGGAGACCCCCGCGCATACCGGGCACGGTGGGGAAGCCCATCCGGGGCTGTACCACCAACTCCCCCTGACGGGCTGCTGTGTTGACGGCCCCGGCGAAGGCCGACAGCCGCACCGCGGGGGCCGTCACCGGGCACCTGCCAGGGCCGGGCCGCGGCGGGGCGCCGCGGACAGGGCCGGCGGGGCCGCCTCGCCGAGGTAGCGCCGGAACTCCTCGGTGCCGGCCGCGTCCTCGAAGACGGCGTCGAAGCCCGCCGCTGTCAACTGGGGTGCGTGGCTGCCCGCTTCGGCGCCGCGCACGCCGAGCTTCCCGCCGATCACGACCTGGAGGTCCCGCAGGTCGGGCTCCCGGCGCAGCCGGGTGATGAGACGGCGGCCGTCGAGCGCGCCGTGGCCGTTGACCGTGCTGATGACCAGCGCGTCGGGGCGCAGCCGCCGGCATTCGGCGATGACGAGCTCGTCGGGGACGCAGGCGCCGGCGTTGAACACCTCGTGGCCCATCTCCTCCAGCAGCAGCTGCAGGAAGACGAGGTTCCAGGTGTGGGAGTCCGAGGAGACGCTGGAGACGAGGATCCGGCGCCGGTCACGGGCAGGGGTGGGGGTGGGGGAGGGGGCCACGGGGGTGGTCCGGGACATGTTTCTTCTCGCGATCTTCCGGTGGGGCGGGAGGGGACGGCCGCGCCGTCAGGCGCTCGTGGCCGGCGTGCGGACGAGTTCGGCCTCGCGGGGGGTGCGGGGCGCGGCGGGGCGGGTGCGGACGGCCAGGACCGTGCAGCCGGTCTCGCTGGACATCCGGTGCCGGGTGCCGGGGCCCTCGACCACGAGGTCGCCCTTGTCGTACGAGGTGCCGTCGCTGTGGTCGAGGCGCCCGTCGAGGACGAGCATCAGCTCGTGGCCGAGGTGCTCGTGGAAGTCGCCGTGCGCGCCGGGCGGGAAGCGCAGCAGCAGGCCGACGGAGTCCTCGCCCTCGGCCGCGTCGGGCGCCCAGAGCACGTGGTGCTCGACGCCCACGCGGCCCGGCTCGGACCAGGCGGCCCAGTCGAGGTCCTGCATGTCGAAACCGCTGCGGAAGGCGTTGGCGATGTACTCGATTTCGGGCATGGCGGTGCCTTTCACCTAAGGGGGGAGGGTCTTTCGCGTTCCGGCCTCGGCCACGGGAAAGAGGCGGAGGCGGGGCGGCATCGGCGCGCAGGGCGGCGATCCGCCGGCCGACGGGCGGGGGCGGCTGGATGCCCGGCCCCCGCACCTAATCAGTAGGTCGGCTGCGACGCGTTAGTAAGAGAATGCCCAAGGACCCCGGGGCGGCGGATCCACCGAAAGAACGAACCGTGTGGCGCGGATCTCATCCCGCCTGCGGCTCGCGGTGCCGGCGGCTGTGGCGGGCCACGCGGACCCGGTTGCCGCAGGTGGCCGTGCACCATGCGCGGCGGGCGTGGGTCTTGAGGAAGTAGAGGATGCAGCCCGGCGCGGGGCAGGCCTGCACCGGCCGCCCGGTGCCGCCGAAGAGGCGCACTCCCTCGGCCGCCACCTCCCCGAGCGCGGCCAGCTGCGGATCGGGCTCGCTCCAGCGGGTCACGGAGCCGGCCGGAGCGGTGGGGGAGAGCTCGTCCCAGCGGGCGGAGAGGCGGGCGGCCCGGTTCACGGTGCGCACGTCGGCCTCCTCCGGGGCCCGGCCGGCCACGTGCGCGGCGGCCACTTCGCGCAGCGCGCGGCGCAGTTCCAGGAAGCGTTCGAAGTGGGCGCGGGTGGCGGGCTCGGACAGCCGGGGACGCAGCGGCCCGCTGAAGTCCGCCGCGCGGTGGGCGAGCCACCGGTCGAGGTCGGCGGGGGCGGCGAGGGCGTCGACGAGGACGCCGCGGAGCCCGCCGTTGATGAAGGTCGTGTTCACCAGGTCCAGGGCGAGGGACTCCCCGACCAGCGGCATCCCGTCCACCGCCGAGGCCTCCGGCGGGTGCTCCGCGCTCTCGGCCATGTCCTCGCCTCCCGGCGTGTTACTAATGGAAATCAATCCACTCCCACGTTAGCTCTCCGGCGAGAGGAACACCATGCCCACGCCCCCCGTGACGACCGAGCCCCGCACGGCCCCCGCCCAGGCCTCCGACCCGCGGCCGGGGCCGCGCCGGGGCCTCGCCCGGCTGTACGGCCAGGCCCCGCCGCGCCCGCCGGCCCGGACGGTGGCCCTGGCCACCGGCGCGGGCATCGCCGGCCTGCTGCTCCTCGTCGCCGTCGGGGGCGTCCTGGGGCACCCGCTGCTGATACCGCCGCTGGCCGCCAGCGCCGCCCTGGTCATGGCCGCCCCGGCCCTCCCGCTCGCCCAGCCGCGCAACGTCGTCGGCGGACAGCTGGTGTCGGCCGGCGTCGGCCTCGCCGCGTCGGCCCTGGGCGGGAGCTCGCCGTGGACGGCCGCCGTCGCGGGCGGGCTCGCCATCGGCGCCATGGCCCTGACCCGCACCCCGCACTCGCCCGCCGCCGCCACCGCCGTCATCGTCGTGGTCACCCGGCCCCCCGCCCTGCCCTTCCTCGCCCTCCTTGCCCTGGCCACGGCCCTGCTCGTGCTCGTCGGCTGCGCCGCCTCCCGCGCCGGCGGGGCGGGGACCCGCTATCCCGCGTACTGGTGGTGAGCCGCCGCGGCGCCCGCACCGGCGGGGCCGCCGGAGACCGGCCGGGACCACCACGCCCCGGTTGCTCCGGCCCGGCGAACTCCTCACCTGCCCGGCCCACACCCCCGGCCCCGCCGCTCCCGGGCACGCACCCGGGTCCTGCTCGCCTCCCTCGCAGCCGCGGCGGCCCTGACCGGCCAGCTGGTGGCGACCGCACCGGCCACGTACGCGGCCGGCTGAACCCCCCTCCCGCCCGCTCCCGCCCGCCCCACGGCCCTGGAGCGGGCGGCCGCGGACGGCACGGCCCCGACCGGGCAGCCGGGTGACGTACGGACGCCCCCGCGCGCGGCCCCGGCCGCCACGGCCCGGGCGCCCGTACAGTCCGCTGGGAACCTCCGCCTCCGGCGCCGGGGGCGCGCACCGGCAAGGGAGACAGCCGTGACCTCGAACGACCAGGCCCACTTCCCGGCGGACCCGGCCCGCCCGCACGACGGGCAGCCCTCCGGCCGCGCCTCGATGCACGTGTTCGTGCTCTCCGGGTCCTCCCGCACCGGCTCGGTCAACGCCCGCCTGGCGGCCCTCGTCGCCGGTCTGGTGGTGCGCGGCGGGGCCACCGCCGAGCCCGCGCTGCTCGGCGACTTCCCGATGCCGCTCTACGACGGGGACGTGGAAGCCGACGAGGGCGTGCCGGCGGGCGCGCTCGCGCTGCGCGAGCGGATCGAGGCGGCGCAGGCGGTGGTCATCGCCTCGCCCGAGTACAACGCCTCCGTCCCCGGCCCGGTCAAGAACGCCATCGACTGGGTTTCCCGCGTCCGGCCGCAGCCCTTCAAGGACAAGCAGGTCCTGCTGGTCTCGGCCTCCCCGTCGATGGTGGGCGGCAACCGCGGCCTGTGGGCGCTGCGCGTCCCGCTGGAGCACCTCGGAGCCCGCGTCTACCCCGACATGTTCAGCCTCGCGGCGGCCCACCAGGAGTTCACCGAGGACGGCGCCCTCGCCGACCGGGGACTGGGCGAGCGGCTGGCGTCCACCGTCGACGCCTTCCTGGACCTCGCCGAGGCCGACACCCGCTACCTGTGCCTGCAGCGCCGCTGGTACGAGTTCCTCGGCGACCGGACCGACGCACCCGTCACCGCCCGCGCCCAGGACTGACCCCCGGGGCTCCCCGCACCCCCCGCACGTACCCCCCCGCACGCCCCACCTCCGGACGGAGGGGGGCGTGCGCTGGTGTGCGGGGGGCGCGCGCCGGGCCGGATGCGACTCTTCCGGAAGATTTCCGAAGTCGCCTTGCACGATCGGGCTCCTTTTCCGATGGGGTGGTGATGGGGGGAGCTTGTCGCTCCACGGCTGCCGTACACGGGGGCAGGCAGCCCGCTACTCACAAGCCACTTGGAAGGTTCCACGCCGACGTGAATGCTGCCGAGACCGTCACCCTCGTGCTGATAGACGCCACCCGGATCCGTCACGACCCAAGAGAAGTCCGCGACGAACAACGGTGGGGGAATGCATGAGCGAAGGCGAGTTCGACCCATCGGGGGACCAGACGGTCTCCAGCGAACTGGCGGGCGTACTGCCGGTGGAGTTCACCGCGTTCCACTCCCAGCAGCACCGCGCGTACCTGCGTTACGCCCACCTCCAGCTGGGCAACGCCAAGGACGCCGAGGAAGTCGTCGACGACGTGTTCACCTTCCTGCTGAAGGTGTGGCGCCAGGCGTTGAAGGAAGCGAGCCTCCACGGCTTCGCGTGGGCGGTGCTGCGCGAACACGTGGAACGGCGCCTGGCGGCCCTCGGCCGCCAGGTCGCCATGGTGGAAACGGCATGGTTCTCGGCACTGCGCCGCTCCTCCAGGGAGCGGCTCGAACTGCTGGAGTCGAAGCTCGGCCTGTACGCGGCCATCGCCGAACTGTCCGAGCGGCAGTACGACGTGGTCCTGCTGGCCTTCCTGCTGGGCAACGACTCCGACACCGTCGCCCGGATGATGGGGATCTCCCCCGCGACCGTCCGGTCGCACGTCCGCGGCGCACGCCGAACCCTGTCCCGCAAGCTCGGGGTGGACTGGATCCCCGGAGAGGAGAAGGACCAGTGAGCGACATGCCCGCTGACCGTGACATGCCGCTGAGCGAACTGGACTCGGCCCTGGAGAACGCGGCGGTACTCGCCGAGGAGTACGCCGGCTACGACGAGGGGGCGGCCCGGCGCCGGGTCGCCCGCCGGATCGTCGCCGACCGTATCCGCTCGGCGATCGGCACCACCGCCGGGCCGGACACGCCCCGGGGGCAGGCCGCGTCGACCGCGTGGGACGACCTGGTGCTGGACGCCGCCTGCCATGTGCGGGCCGCGCGCTGCCTGGACGACCTCACCTGGTCCCTGGCCGAGAGCCGGGACTTCGCGGAGCTCGCCCTGCACGCCCGGTCCTGGCCCCACGGCGTGGACTCGGCCCTGCTGTTCGGCTGCCTGCTGCACCTGACGGACCGGCTGGAGGCCGCGCAGTTCTGGTTCCAGTACGCCGCCGGCGCGGGTTCCCGTACCGCCGCCCAGTGCCTCTACCTGCACCACCTGGCCCGTGCCGAGGTCCGCACCGCCCGCCACTGGAAGCAGCAGGCCCGGATCCTGCCCGCCGAGGAGCACCTGCCGCACCTGCCGCAGATCCCGGACAACCTGGAGGAGGCCCTCGGCGCCTCGGTCATCTGGACCTCCCCGCCGATCAGCACCCAGGACCTCACCACCCTCAACACCGGGCCCGGCCGGACCGTACGCCCCCCGTACCGGCTGCCGGCGCGCCTGCGGCAGGCCGTAGCCGGGCGTCCCCGCAAGGAGCACCCGGACCTGGGCGACATCATCACCCCGAGCCCGCCCGTCGCCGTGGCCGTCGCCCGGCACGCGCGCCTCAACCCCGTGCACCTGACGGACGAGGCGAACGCGTGGGCCCTGGACGCCCTCAAGCAGCCGCAGTTGACGCAGGCCGCCCGCAAGACCCCCGAAGGGCGGCCGGCGCCCGCCGCGCTGGCCTCCGTGCACCAGGCCCTGCGCGTGCTGGAGGTCGTCAACCGCTACTCGGGCGGCGTCAGCCTCACCCAGATCGCCCGCGAGACGAAGCTGCCGCAGCTGGTCCTCGCCCGGGCGATGGAGCAGCTGGTCCGGGCCAACCTCGCCACCCCCACCGGCCCGGACGCCTACATCGCGGGCCACGCCCTGCTGCTGGCCGACGCGGCCGGCGGTGACGGACGGGGCCACCTGCGCGAGACCCTGGCCTGGGTGCGGGACGCCGTCGGCGCGGCCGTGTACGTCGCCCGCTACACCGACGGCGAGGTCTCCATCACCCAGTACGCCGACGGCCCGGGCGCTCCCGTGGTCGAGGAGTGGGTCGACTTCCGCGCGGCCGCGCACGCCTCGGCCGTGGGCAAGGCCCTGCTGACCCAGCTCGACTACGACGACCGCAAGGACCACATCGCCCGGCACGAGATGTCCCGGTTCACCGCCCACACCCTCACCAGCCAGGAGGTCCTCTTCCAGCAGCTCGACAGCCGCCGGCCCAACGCACCCCTGCTCGACCTGCAGGAGTACGCGCTCGGCACGGTCTGCGCGGCCGTACCGATCACGGCGGGCCCGAACGCCGAGTGCGTGGCCCTGTCCATCCCGGTGCCCGATCCGGCCCGGCTGAAGCAGGCCGCCCGGATCCTGCAGAGCGAGGCGGCGGCGGTCTTACTGGCCCTCGTCGTCGCCGGCAGCACCCAGCCCGCCCCGCGCGGGTCCGCCCGCGGGACCCGCGGGACACACCGGCTGAGGCCCGAACCGGCCGGAGCCTCCTCACTGGAGAGCACCATCCTGTCCACCACCGTCTAGCCGTCCGGCCCGGCCGTCCGTACCCCGGACGGCGCCGGGAAAGCCGAGCGGGCCCGGGCCGGAGGATTCCGGTCCCGGGCCCCGCTCCGGTACGGCTCAGGCCTTGCTGCGGCCCAGCCCGGCCGCGACCAGCAGGGCCGCGCCGACTACCAGCACCGCGTCCACCGCCAGGACGGTGCGCACCCCGTCGTAGAGCGAGGCCTGCGTCGTGGCCAGGACGCCCAGCAGCGGGATGCCGACGGTGAGGCCGACCTGCTGGGTGGTGGTCACCAGACCGGTGGCCAGACCCTGCTCCGCGTCGGGCACCCCGCTCGTCACGGTCAGCCCGTACGCGATGATCGCGCCCAGGTGGCACATGCTGCCCAGCGAGACGGCGACGGTCGCGACCAGCGCGCCGGAGTCCGGTCCCGTCGCGAGCAGCGCCCCGGTGAACACGCCCTGCCCGATCAGGGAACCGACCAGGGTGCGGCGGGCGCCGAAGCGGCCGATGACCCGGGGGACCAGCGAACCGGCGAAGACCGAGGCGATCCCCTGGACACCGAAGACCAGCCCGGTCAGGAAGGAGGACAGCCGCAGCGTCTCCTGGAGGTAGAGGGTCAGGACGAAGATGACCGTCGACATCATCGAGAAGGTCACCAGCCCGCCGACGTTGCCCCAGGCCACCGTGCGCCGCTTCAGCATCGGCAGCGAGACCAGCGGGGCCGGGGACTTCGACTCCACCACCACGAACACGGCCAGCAGCACCAGCCCGGCGGCGAGGGCGGCCCGCACGTCCGCTCCGCCGAACCCGCGGTCGGCCGCCGTCGACAGGGCGTAGATCAGCGCGAGCAGGCCCCCGGTGACCGTGACGGCGCCCGGCACGTCCAGGCGCGGCCGCTCAGGGGTGCGGGACTCGTCCAGCAGTCCGGGGGCGAGGGCCAGGACCGCCAGGGCGGCGAGGGCGAGCAGCCCCATCGTGGAGCGCCAGCCGAGCGTGTCGGTCATCACGCCGCCCAGCACCATGCCGATGGTGAAGCCCAGCGACAGCAGCATGCCGGAGATACCGAGCGCCCGGTCGCGCAGCGGGCCCTCGGGGAAGGTGGTGGTCAGCAGGGACATGCCGGCCGGCACGATGGCCGCCGCCCCCAGGCCCTGGAGGGCGCGCCCGGTCAGGAAGACGGCCGGGTTCCAGGCGAGGGTGGCCAGCAGCGAGGCCGCGCCGAAGAGCGCGAGACCCGCCAGGAACAGCTTCTTGCGGCCGTACAGGTCGCCGATCCGGCTGAAGAGGAGCAGGAACCCGCCGGACGGCAGGCTGAACGCGGTGACCGCCCACTGGAGGGCGGACGGGCTCAGGCTCAGGTCCCTGCCCAGGACCGGCAGGGCCACGTTCAGGACGGAGAAGTCCAGCGCCACCATGAACTGCGCGGCGCACAGTACGAAGAGGACCAGCCTGGCCCGGCCGGAGAGCCGGGTGTTCCCGGGGGCCGCCGTGTGCGGCCCGGTGACCGCGGGGGTCTGTGTGTCTGTCGTCATGGCCACCACCCTCGCGGCCGCGCGGCGATCGTGAAGAGTGGGAACTTATCCTGTTGGTGGCACCACCAGGCAGCCTGACAGGGGGAATTCGTGGCCACACCGATCGACCGGAACCGCCGTACCGAACTGCGGGAGTTCCTGATGAGCCGGCGTGCCAGGGTCTCCCCCGCGGAGGCCGGACTGCCGGACGGCGGGGCCCGGCGCCGCACCCCCGGGCTGCGCCGCGAGGAGGTCGCCGTACTCGCCGGGGTCGGGGTGTCCTGGTACCAGTGGCTGGAACAGGGCCGCGACATCACGGTGTCCGGGCAGGTCCTCGACTCGGTGAGCCGCGTGCTCAGGCTGACCAGCGCCGAACGCCGCCACCTGTACGTACTCGCCGGGCTCAACCCGCCCGCCCTCGAAGTCGCCCCCGGTGACCGGGACATGTGCCATGGCCTGCAACGGCTGATCGACGCCTGGATGCCCTTCCCCGCGCACATCATGGACACCTACTGGAACACCGTGATGTACAACGACGCGGCCGCGCTGGTGATGGGGATGCGCCCGGAGATCGTGCAGAACTGCCTGATCGCCTTCTTCACCGACCCCGTGTACATGGCCCGCTCCCCGCGCTGGGAGGAGATCGCCGTGGACGTCGTGGCGCAGTTCCGGGCGGCCTGCTCCGAACACCCCGAGGACGAGGGCTTCCAGGCGGTCCTGGAGCAGGCGCACGAACTCAGCCCCCGTTTCTCGGAGTTGTGGGAGCGCCAGGACATCCGGCCCGGCGGTCAGCTCACCAAGCAGATGGAACACCCCGTCGTCGGCGCCCTGTACGTGGAATCGACCCAACTGCGCGTCCCGGCCCGCCCCGACCTGTCGATCGTGCTGCACACCCCGCTCCCGGACACGGACACGGCCGAGAAACTGGAATGGCTGACCTCGCCGGAGGGGCGCCGCGGACTCATGTACCCCGTAGCCGGATAGGGGTCCTCCGACGGTCACGGGGTGCGGGTCACGGGGTGCGGGCGCCGAGGGTGGCGACGGCGGTGACCATACGGTCCCAGAAGGCCCCGGCGTCGAGGGTGACGGCGACGCGCGCGTTCGCGGGCAGGCCCAGGTAGCCGTGCGGATCCACGACGGTGGCGCCGCGCGTGTGGGTGCCCCGCAGCTCCACCGCCACGTGCGCGTCGACGCACCCCACGATCGCCGGATCGATGACCCGGGCCACCGCCACGGGATCGTGCAGCGGAGGGTGCGGCATCCCCCACAGCCGGCTGTAGGCGGAGGCGAAGAACGTCAGCAACTCGGCGCAGACGGTGCCGAGTTCGGTGCCCATCCCGGCGAAGCGGGCCACGATCTCCGGTGTGGCCAGGGCCTGGTGGGTGACGTTCAGCCCGCACATGGTAACCGGCACCCCACTGCGGAAGACGATGTCCGCGGCCTCCGGGTCGGTGTACACGTTGAACTCGGCCGCCGGCGTGCGGTTGCCCCGCTCCGTGGAACCCCCCATCAGCACGATCTCCCGGATCCGGTCCGCGCAGCCGGGGTAACGGGTCAGCAGCAGGGCGATGTTGGTGAGCGGGGCGGTGGGCACCAGCGTCACCGGCTCCGGGTGCTCCGTCAGGATCCGGTGGATCAGCTCCACGGCGTGCCCGGGCACCACGTCGACCGTGGGCTCGGGGAACCGCGGCCCGTCCAGCCCGGACGCGCCGTGCACGTCGTCGGCGACGGAGAGGGGCTGCAGCAGCGGCCGCGCGCATCCGGCGGCGATGGGCACGTCCGTGATCCCGGCGACGGTGCACACCCGGCGGGCGTTCAGGGTGGTCTTCTCCACCGTCTGGTTGCCGGCGACGGTGGTGATGGCGAGCAGGTCGATCGCCGGATCGGCCGCCGCCAGCATGATCGCGAGGGCGTCGTCGTGCCCGGGGTCGCAGTCGATGATGATCGGGACGGGCACGGGCAGGTCCTCCTGGTGCGGGCCGCGGACCTGCCCAGTCTGCCGCCGCGGGGCCGCGACGGCCGCCACTTGTGCGCCAAAACGCCGCAGCCGTTGGCGCATACGCGCGCAGCGCCGGCGGCCGATGTTCGGACGATTCCCCCGGGCGGGTGGCCGCGGCCCGGCCTCCGGGGTGGCGCCTGCCGCGCCTGCGCGGCCGGACCCGGGGAGTGTGGAACGGTTCGAGCCGATCACGCACAGCAGCGATCGGAAGGACTCCCCATGTTCAGAACGCTGTTCACCGCCGGCGCGGCCGCCGCGCTCGCCGCAGCCGCCCTCACCCCCTCGGCGGGAGCCGCGACCGGCGGCGGCCCGTCCTTCGCGCCCCCGCAGCAGATCACCATCGACGTGGTCCAGGTCAACGGCTCGGGCTGCCGCCCCGGCAGCGCCACGGTGGCCGTCGCACCGGACAACACGGCCTTCACCGTCACCTACAGCGAGTACCTCGCCCAGGTGGGCCTGGGCTCCAAGCCGACGGACTTCCGCAAGAACTGCCAGCTCGGACTCAACCTCAACGTCCCGCAGGGCTACACCTTCGCCATCGCCCAGGCCGACTACCGCGGCTTCGCCAGCCTCGAAAACGGCGCCACCGCCACCCAGAAGGCCAGCTACTACTTCCAGGGCATGTCCCAGACGGCCGCCCGCAGCCACACCCTGCGCGGCCCCTCCCAGGGCAACTGGCAGGTCTCCGACACCGTTCCCATCGAGGCCCTCGTCTTCCACCCCTGCGGGGCGAAGCGGAACCTGAACATCAACACCGAGCTGCTCACGCAGGCCGGCACCTCCGACACGGCCAACAGCACCAGCTTCGTCACGATGGACTCCACCGACGGCAGCATCAACACCAAGTACCACTTCTCCTGGAAGGCCTGCCCCCAGCGGCGCTGACACCGGCTCCGCGCCGGACGCGGGTCCGGGGAGGGGGTGTTGTCACACCCCCCTCCCTAGCATGGAGTCCATGAGCAACTCGCACAGCAGTCCGGTTTCCCGGGTGGTCCGCGCCGCCCTCGCGGCGCCCCGCCGCTCCGCGGACGCCGCCGCCGCGGC
>NZ_JBEZWL010000116.1:0-23454 GCF_040648015.1 Streptomyces sp. NPDC029216
GGGGGCCGCCCGGGGGGCCCCCCCGGGCCGGGACCCCACGGGGGACCCGGGGTCAGACCCCAGCGGTGCGGCGCCGTCGCAGCAGGACGGCGGCCCCCGCCGCGCCCAGCGCCAGCGCCCCGGCGCCGCCGGCGAGCACCGCCCCCGGCCCCCCGGCGGCACCGTCACCGTCACCGCCGACGGGCTCGGCGAAGCCCCCCGCCAGGCCCCGCTCCGCATACGCGGACCCCGGCAGCTTGTCCCCGTACGCCTTCACGACCCGTGCCCGGTACGCCCCGAGCGAGACCCCGGCCGGGCCCACGGCCCGCACCGCGTCCTCGTCCAGCGGCAGCACCCGCTCGCCCCCGGCGACGTACCACGCGTCGATCTGCGGCTCGCGGAACACGGTCCCGCCGGGCAGTTTCCCGGCCCCGAGCCGCGCGTAGCGGAACTCGTCGTCGCCGGTGGCGATGTTCACGACCTGCCACCCGGCCCCGGTCCTCGCGGTCCACAGGGCCGCCTTCTGCCCGTCCGAGGAGACGGCCTCGCTCGCCAGGAACTCCAGCCGGGCCACCGGCGCCCCGGCCTTCCCGGCGACGAACTCCGGCGCCAGATAGCTGACGGGGATCGCGTCCCCCTCGATCCGGGGCTGCGCGGCGGCCGCCGACACCTTTCCCTCCCGCGCGAAGAAGCGCGACAGGGTCGCCAGGGTGTCCGGTGCGGCTGCGGCCTCGTGCGCGGCGGCCCTGTTCTCGGCGGTGGCGGCCTGCGGCTGCGGGACGGGCGCGGCGGCGGCCTGCCCGCCCAGGGCGGCGAGGAGGGCGACGGCCGCGAGGCCCACGGCGGCGGCGCGTGCGGTCATGGCGGTCACGCGGTCACGCCCCGATCCGGTAGAGGGAGTGGGTCCAGGAGAAGGTGTCGTTGTCCACGTACCAGGCGTGGGAGGCCCAGTTGTAGCGGTCGTTCGAGGGCCACGGGTCGCCCCAGTAGACCCAGCTGTCGGCGGTGTCGTAGCCGTAGAGGACGTGCATGTGGCCGCCGCCGTTGGACCACTGGATCCGGGTCTCGACCGGCCGGTCGGCGTTGATCTCGGTCTGGACCGTCGAATACTGCAGCCAGCCGGTCACGTACCGGCCGGAGCTGATGCCGGCCCAGCCGAGGGCGGTCTGCACGTTCCCCAGGGTGGCCTGGTTGTTGGGGCACTCGGTGCCCTGCTGGCGGTTGAAGGCGGCGTTGCAGAACTGGTTCTGGCTGTAGTTGCGGCCGAACCAGGTGGCGATGGTGTTGCCGCCGGCGGCCCAGCACCAGTTGGTCTTCTGCTGCGCCTGCATGGTGATGTTCAGCCGCTTGTACGCCAGTGCCGATGCGGTGCCCGGGTCGGCGGACGGGGCGGCGGTGGCGGTACCGGCGCCGATGCCGACGGGCAGCAGTACGAGCAGCAGGGCGGATATCAGGGAGGCGGCCGGGGAAAGCCGCCCTCTTCTGTTGCGCATCGCGTTCCTCCCGAGGTGGGGACTCGTCGAGGTGGGGTGGGGGGAGCGCGTCCGGACGCTGTGGAGGAGCATCAGGGTGTTGTCGCGATCAGGTCAACACGCTTCAATACGCGGTGACATTGCAGTGTGAACGGTGGGGCTGCGGTGTGAACGGTTGCTGCCGTTCCACCAGGTCTCCCCGAGCCACGGCCCGGACCCCCACCCCGGTCGCGTGTGAACGTTCACAGAGGAGTCGCCATGCGGCCGACCGGCGGCGTGCCAGGCACGGCGGAGACGGCGGACCCGGCAGATCTCGCACAACTGCTGCGCAGCGGCCCCTTCCACCTCGCGCTGCGCGCCGCCCTGGCCGCGCGCGGGCTGCCCCTGCACCGGGTGCAGCACCGGCTCGCGGTGCGCGGCATCAAGCTCGGGGTCACCAGCCTCAGCTACTGGCAGCAGGGTGCCCGCCGCCCGCGCCACCGGGAGTCGCTGCGGGCCGTCTCCGCCCTGGAGGAGATCCTCGAACTCCCCCGGGGCTCCCTCCTGCGCCTGCTGTCCGACCCGGACCCCGCCCCCGGCCCCGCCCGCCCGGCCGCCCGCCCGTACCGGGCGCTGATGGACGTCGGCACGGCGGTGGAGCGGCTGCTGGAGGGGATGGAACTCCCGGCGGACGGCGGCCTGCACTCGGTCGGCCACCACGAGCGGGTCCGTATCGGCCCGGCCGGCGAGCTGCGCACGCGCGAGTCCCAGCAGATCGTCCGGGCCCACCGCGACGGGGTCGACCGCTACCTGGCCGTCCACCACGGCGACCCGGGCTGCGACGCGGCCCGGGTGGAGGTGACGGCGTACGAGAACTGCCGCACGGGCCGCGTCCGCTGCCACCCGGAGGCCGGGGTGGTGGTGGCGGAGCTGCTCTTCGACGCGCGGCTGCGGCGCGGGGACACGTACGTCTTCGGCTACGGCATCGAGGACGGCACGGGCGCGCGCAGCACGGAGTACGTACGCGGCTTCAGCTACGCGGGCGGCCAGTACATGCTCCAGGTCCGCTTCGACGAGGCGGCCCTCCCGGTCCGCTGCCACCGCTTCGCCCGCACGGGCCCGACGGCCCCCCGCACTTCCCTGGCCGACCTGACCCCGAGCGGCCGCCACCGCGCGGTCCACCTCGTGGAACAGACGGTCCGCCGCGGGATCCTGGGCATCGCCTGGGACTGGGAGTAGCGGGTTGGCGGGCTCGGCCCGGGGGCGGGTCAGCCCGCGATGAGCTTGCCGTTCTCCGCCTTGACCGGGACGGCCGGCAGGGGGTCGGAGGCCGGGCCGCGCAGGACCTTGCCCGTGGTGACGTCGAAGCGGCTGCCGTGGCAGGGGCAGTTGCCCTCGCCCTTGTCGATCTTGTCGAGGACGCAGCCGGCGTGCGTGCACTGGGCGCTGAACGCCTTGTACTGGCCCTCCGCGGGGCAGCTGACGACGAGCTTCTGCTCGCGGAACAGCTTCGCGCCGCCGACCGGGACGTCCGCGGCGGCGCCCAGCTCGACCGGCGCCTTCGGGACGGCGGGGCCGCCCGCGCCGCTGTTGCCCTCGGTCGAGCAGGCGGTGAGCGCCGTCCCCGCGCCCACTGCCCCGGCGAGCGCGGCGGCGCCCTTGAGGACGGTACGGCGGGCGGCGGGCTGCGACGCGGACATGCGCTTCTCCTGGCACGAGGTGACGGGGCCCCGGGCGGGGCCCTCCCGACGATACCGGCGCCCGATGGGATAGCTTCCCCCGCGTGATCGTCGTCGGTGGAGAAGCCCTGATCGACCTCGTGCCCCTGGCCGAGCCGCCGGGCGCGCTGCTGCCCCGGCCCGGGGGCGGACCGTACAACACCGCGCTGGCGCTGGGCCGGCTCGGGGCCGAGGTCGCCTTCTGCTCCCGGGTGTCGGCGGACGGCTTCGGCGAGGGGCTGCTCGCCCGGCTGCGGGCCGCGGGGGTGGACCTCTCGCTGGTGCAGCGCGGGCCCGAGCCGACCACGCTGGCCGTGCCCTCGCTGGGCCCGGACGGCTCGGCCGTGTACGGGTTCTACGTCGAGGGCACCGCCGACCGGCAGTTCGCCCTGCCGCCCGCGCTGCCGGCCGGTGCCCGGGCCCTGGCGCTCGGCACCTGCTCGCTGGTCCTGGAGCCGGGCGCGAGCGCGTACGAGGCCCTGCTGCGGCGGGAGTCGCGGCGCGGACTGCTGACCCTGCTCGACCCCAACGTCCGCCCGGCGCTGATCGCCGACCCGGCCGGCTACCGGGAGCGGTTCCTGGGGTGGCTGCCGTACGTGTCCGTGCTGAAGCTGTCCGAGGAGGACGCGGACTGGCTGGGCGGCCGGCCCTCGGACTGGCTGGCGGCGGGCCCGTCGGCGGTGGTGCTGACCCGGGGTGCGGCGGGGCTGACGGTGTGGACCTCGGACGGCGCGGAGCACAGTGCGGCGGCCCGTCCGGTGGCCGTCGCCGACACGATCGGCGCGGGCGACACCGTCAACGCGGCGCTGCTGCACCGGCTCGTGGGCGTCACGGACCCCGGGACGGCGGACTGGCCGGCGGTGCTCGCCTACGCCGCCCGGGCGGCCGCGCTGACCTGCACCCGGGCGGGCTGCGAACCGCCGTACGCGGCCGAGCTCGGCCTCAGCCGATAGCGGCCCACAGGGTCCGGGCGAGCGCCGGGGCGAACTCCTCGACCGGCTGGACCACCTCGGCGCCGGAGAAGTGCAGGAAGAACGCCCGCTGGAAGCAGGCTCCGAGCAGCAGCGCCGCGGCGGCCCGGGGGTCGGCGCCGGCCCGCAGCCGGCCGGCCTCGAGCTCCCGGCGCAGCCGGCCTTCGAGGGCGTCCAGCACCACGTGCGGGCCCGCGCCGATCTCCTGGACGCCCTCGCGGTGGCGGGTCAGCAGGGCGGGTTCGGCGAACAGCGAGGCGGCCATCGGCATGGCCTCGGCGTAGAAGAGCGAGGCGTGCCGGGCGATGTCGGCGAGCGCCTCCTGGAGGGTGCGCTCGCCGGGGTCGCCGCCCAGGGCGGCCATGAGCGGGCCGGCGTTGGGGGTGCGCTCCATCAGCACCCGTACGAACAGCTCTTCCTTGTTGGCGTAGTGCTTGTAGAGGGCTGCCTCCGAGCAGCCCGCCTCGCGGGCGATGGCCTTGGTGGTGGTGTTGGCGAGGCCGATGGTGCGCATGAGGGTCTCGGCGGCGTCCAGCAGCCGCTCGGAGGCGGGCCGGCCGCTTGACTTCGGGGTGGGCATTCACTCACCCTAGTGGACAGAGGGGTGAGTGAATACTCACCCACCATCTTCGACGGGGATCCACGATGAAGATCACGGTGTTCGGAGCGACGGGCGGCGTGGGCCGCGAGGTCGTACGGCAGGCCCTCGCGGCCGGCCATGAGGTGACGGCGGTCGTCCGCGACCCGGCGCGGCTGGAGGTGCCGGCGCAGGAGCGCCTGCGGGTGGCGGTGGTGGCCGACCTGACGGACGGGTCGGCGCTGGTGCCGGTCCTGGCGGGGCGGGACGCGGTGGTCTCGGCGCTGGGCGCCGCGAACAACAAGCAGGCCCGGCTGGCGCCGGTGACCGGGCCGGCCCTGCGGTCGGTCGTGGCGGCGATGGATCGGGCCGGGGTGAGCCGGCTGACGGCGGTCAGCGCGGCGCCGCTGGGGCCGGACGCGGAGGGGGACGGGGTGCTGCTGCGGAAGGTGGGGTACCCCCTGCTGCGGTGGGCGCTGCGGGACCTGTACGCGGACCTCGCGGTCATGGAGTCCGTCATCGCGGAGGCGAGCGGGCTGCGGTGGACGGTGGTCCGGCCGCCGCGCCTCCTGAACCGGCCGGGGACGGGGCGCTACCGGCGGGCCCTCGACGCCAATGTCCCGGGCGGCCGCGTGATCGCCCGCGCGGACGTGGCGACGGCCCTCCTGGACGCCCTGACCGACCCGTCGACGACGGGCCACGCGGTGGGCGTCGCCGCGTAGCCGCTGCGTCCCAGGGGCGCTGCCCCTGACCCCGATACCGTGCGCTCCGCGCCCGGTGCGCTCAAACGCCGCGCGGGCTGTTTATAGCCCCGCCGGCGTTTGAGGCGCCGGGTCTGGGGCGGAGCCCCTGGGAACTGGGGGCTCCTCCCAGCGGTAGCTGGGGGAGGAAGGGCGGGGCGGGGAGACGGCTCCGCGCAGCGGCACCGCACCCCCGCCCCGCGGACTACGCCTTGCGCACCGCGCGGGCGGCCCGCTTCGCCGGAGCCGCCTTCTTCCGCGCGGCCCGCGCCGCCGGCACCGGCGCGGCGTCAGAGATCCGCTCCGCCCCCAGGATGTCCCGCAGGAACTTCCCCGTGTGGCTGGCGCCCACCGACGCGACCTGCTCCGGCGTGCCCTCGGCGACGACGAGACCGCCGCCGTACCCGCCCTCGGGCCCCATGTCGACGACCCAGTCCGCGGTCTTGATGACGTCCAGGTTGTGCTCGATGACGATCACCGAGTTCCCCTTGTCGACCAGCCCCGACAACACCTTGATCAGCTTCGAGATGTCCTCGAAGTGCAGACCGGTCGTCGGCTCGTCCAGCACGTACACCGTCCGCCCCGTCGACCGCTTCTGCAGCTCCGACGCCAGCTTCACGCGCTGCGCCTCGCCGCCCGACAGGGTCGGGGCCGACTGCCCGAGGCGGACGTAGCCGAGTCCGACCTCCGTCAGCGTCTTCAGGTGCCGGGCGATCGTCGGGACCGCCTCGAAGAACTCCAGCGCCTCCTCGATCGGCATGTTCAGGACTTCCGCGATGGACTTGCCCTTGTAGTGGACCTCCAGCGTCTCCCGGTTGTACCGGTCGCCGTGGCAGACCTCGCACGGGACGTACACGTCCGGCAGGAAGTTCATCTCGATCTTGATCGTGCCGTCGCCGGAGCAGTTCTCGCAGCGGCCGCCCTTGACGTTGAAGGAGAAGCGCCCCGGCAGGTAGCCGCGCACCTTCGCCTCCATCGTCTCCGCGAAGAGCTTGCGCACGTGGTCAAAGACGCCCGTGTACGTCGCCGGGTTGGACCTCGGCGTCCGGCCGATCGGCGACTGGTCGACATGGACGACCTTGTCGACCAGGTCGTCGCCCTCCACCCGCGTGTGCCGCCCCGGCACCGACCGCGCGCCGTTCAGCTCGCGCGCCAGGTGCGTGTACAGGATGTCGTTGACCAGCGTGGACTTGCCGGAGCCCGACACGCCCGTGACCGCCGTGAGGACGCCCAGCGGGAAGGACACGTCGATGTCCCGCAGGTTGTTCTCCTTGGCGCCGTGGACGGTGAGCCTGCGCTCGCCGTTCACGGGCCGGCGTACGTCCGGCACGGGGATGGACTTCTTGCCGGACAGGTACTGGCCGGTCATCGACTCGCCGTTCTTCAGCAGCTCCTTCAGCGAGCCGCTGTGCACCACCTTGCCGCCGTGTTCGCCGGCGCCCGGGCCGATGTCCACGACCCAGTCGGCCACCTTGATGGTGTCCTCGTCGTGCTCGACGACGATCAGCGTGTTACCCATGTCCCGCAGCCGCACCAGCGTCTCGATCAGCCGGTGGTTGTCGCGCTGGTGCAGGCCGATGGACGGCTCGTCCAGGACGTACAGCACGCCGACCAGGCCGGAGCCGATCTGCGTGGCCAGCCGGATGCGCTGGGCCTCACCGCCCGACAGGGTGCCGGCGGCGCGGTTGAGGGAGAGGTAGTCCAGGCCCACGTCGACGAGGAAGCGCAGCCGCTCGTTGACCTCCTTGAGGACCCGCTCGGCGATCTTCTTGTCGCGGGCGTCGAGCTTGAGCCGCCCCAGGAAGTCCGCGCACTCGCTGATCGACATCGCGGCGACCTCGGCGATGGACCGCTCCATCACCGTCACCGCGAGCACGATCGGCTTGAGCCGGGTGCCCTCACAGGTCGGGCAGGGCACCTCGCGCATGTAGCCCTCGAAGCGCTCGCGGCTGGCGTCGCTCTCCGACTCGGAGTGCCGCCGCTTGACGAAGGGCACGGCGCCCTCGAAGGCCGTGGTGTACGCGCGCTCGCGCCCGTACCGGTTGCGGTAGCGGACCTCGATCTGGGTCCTGTGCCCGTACAGCAGGGCCTTCTTGGCGCGCTGCGGCAGCCCGGCCCACGGGATGTCGGTCCGGAAGCCCAGCTCCTCGGCGAGGGCGCCGACCAGCCGCTGGAAGTAGTCCTTGGTGTGGCCGAGCGACCAGGGCGAGACCGCGCCCTCGTCCAGCGACTTGTCCTCGTCCGGGACGATCAGTTCCGGGTCCACCTCCATGCGCGTCCCGATGCCGGTGCACTCGGGGCAGGCGCCGAAGGGCGAGTTGAAGGAGAAGGAGCGCGGCTCCAGCTCCTCGAAGGACAGGTCGTCGTACGGGCAGTAGAGGTGCTCGGAGTACATCCGCTCACGCTCGGGGTCGTCCTCGGCGAGGTCGACGAAGTCCAGGATGACCATGCCGCCGGAGAGGCCCAGCGCGGTCTCGACGGAGTCGGTGAGCCGGCGCTTGGCGCTGTCCTTGACGGTGAGGCGGTCGATGACCACCTCGATGGTGTGCTTCTCCTGCTTCTTCAGCGTGGGCGGCTCGGAGAGCTGGATGGTCACGCCGTCCACCCGGGCACGGCTGTAGCCCTTGGTCTGCAGGTCGGCGAAGAGGTCGACGAACTCGCCCTTGCGCTCGCGGACCAGCGGGGACAGCACCTGGAAGCGGCTGCCCTCGGGGAGCGCGAGGACCTTGTCGACGATGGCCTGCGGCGACTGCCGGGAGATCGGGCGGCGGCACTCGGGGCAGTGCGGCTTGCCGATGCGGGCGAAGAGCAGGCGGAGGTAGTCGTAGACCTCGGTGATGGTGCCGACGGTGGAGCGGGGGTTGCGCGAGGTGGACTTCTGGTCGATCGAGACGGCCGGGGAGAGGCCCTCGATGAAGTCCACGTCGGGCTTGTCCATCTGCCCCAGGAACTGGCGGGCGTACGACGAGAGCGACTCGACGTAGCGGCGCTGGCCCTCGGCGAAGATCGTGTCGAAGGCCAGGGAGGACTTGCCCGAGCCGGAGAGTCCGGTGAAGACGATGAGGGAATCGCGGGGCAGGTCGAGCGAGACGTTCTTCAGGTTGTGCTCGCGAGCGCCACGAACGATGAGACGGTCGGTCACGCCGGTCCGCACCTTTCTTGAGAGAGCGGGGGCACGGGCCCCCGGCTGTCCAGGGTATGGGGGGCGCCTCTGCGATGGAGTAGGTCTGGACTTCCGAGCGTATAGCACGCACATTCGATTTACGGCACGCGCAAGAGGGCTTCACCCGATCGTGTGGCCGCGGGCTCCCGAGGACTAGGCTCGGATCCATGACTGATCATGTGCACGACCTGGCCTCTGTACGTGAAGCCACCGAACGGCTGCTGAACGCGGTCGCGAAATTGGACAACGCCTCCCTCTCCGAGGAGTCACACCTCCCGGGCTGGACCCGCGGCCACATCCTGGCCCACCTGGCGCGCAACGCCGACGCCCTCGTCAACGTCCTCGAGGGCCGCCCCATGTACGAGAGCGCCGCCGCCCGCGACGCGGACATCGAGCGCGACGCAGGCCGGCTCCTGGAAGAACACCTGACGGACCTCCGTGATTCCGGGGCCCGCTTCCTCGCCACCACCGAGCCCGCCCAGGACTGGCAGCGCACCGTCGAGCTGCGCAACGGCGTCACCGACCTCGCCTCGAACGTGCCGTTCCGCCGGCTCGTCGAGGTCGAGCTCCACCACGTCGACCTGAACGTCGGCTACGAGCTCTCCGACCTCCCGGATGAGTTCACCGACCAGGAGATCGCCTTCCTCGCCGACCGCTGGTCCGGCCGCCCCGAGGTCCCCCCGGTCACCCTCACCGGCCCCGACGGCGAGCACGTCGCGCGCACGGGCGGCACGGAGGGCACCCCGGTGACCCTCAGCGGCCCCAAGGACGAGCTCCTCGGCTGGCTGGCCGGCCGTGGCCGCAAGGGCGCGGGCCTCGCCGTCGTGGCGGGCGAGGGCCTGCCCGGACTCCCCGCGCTCTAGGATGCCGATATGACGTACAGCGGAGCGGTCAAGGTCGGCGGTCCCGCCGACGTGCACGAACTCGCGGACCTGATGATCTCCAAGGTCGCGGTGGGTTCCATGAACAACAACGCGTACCTGCTGCGCTGCCGGACCACCGGCGAGCAGCTCCTGATCGACGCGGCGGCCGAGCCGGACACGCTGCTGGGCCTGATCGGCGACGACGGCATCGCGTCGGTCGTCACCACCCACCAGCACGGCGACCACTGGGGCGCGCTCGCGGAGGTGGTGGCGGCGACCCGCGCGCGCACGTACGCGGGCGCCCAGGACGCGGAGGGCATCCCCGTCGCCACGGACGTCCTGGTCGGGGACGGGGACACGATCACCGTCGGGCGGGTCTCCCTGACCGCCCGCCACCTGGTCGGCCACACCCCCGGCTCCATCGCCCTGATCTACGACGACCCGCACGGGCACCCGCACGTGTTCACCGGCGACTGCCTCTTCCCCGGCGGCGTCGGCAACACCGGGGGCGATGCGAAGAACTTCGCCAGTCTCATCGACGACGTCCAGCACAAGCTCTTCGAGCAGCTGCCGGACGAAACCTGGGTCTACCCGGGCCACGGGAACGACACCACGCTCGGCGCCGAGCGGCCCCACCTCGAAGAATGGCGCGAGCGCGGCTGGTGACCCGCCGGCGCACGGCCCGCCGTCAACACGGCGCGGCCATGCGCTCCTTCCGGTCGACCTCGACCGAACGCATGTCCCGAGGAGGCGGGCTGGGGTAGTTGCTGCACCATGCAACAGGACCTCTCCCCGCCTCCCGTCCCCTCCTCCGGCGCCGCCGCCCCCTCGATGCTGCGGCTCGCCCTGGCCTCCCTGGTCGGGACCGCCATCGAGTTCTACGACTTCTTCGTCTACGGCACGGCCGCCGCCCTGGTGCTCGGCCCGCTGTTCTTCCCCTCCTTCTCCGCGCTCGCGGGAACCCTCGCCGCCTTCGGCACGTTCGGCGTCGGCTTCCTCGCCCGTCCGCTGGGCTCCGTCGTCTTCGGCCACATCGGCGACCGCTACGGCCGCCGCCCGGTGCTGCTCGCCTCGCTGCTCCTGACGGGCCTGGCCACGGTGGCGGTCGGCTGCGTGCCCTCGTACGCCTCCATCGGCATCGCCGCGCCGGTCCTGCTGCTCCTGCTGCGCTTCCTCCAGGGGCTCGGGCTCGGCGGGGAGTGGGGCGGGGCGGTGCTGCTGACCGCCGAGCACGCCCCCGAGGGGCGGCGCGGGCTGTGGTCGAGCTTTCCGCAGATGGGCCCGGCGGCCGGGTTCCTACTGGCCAACGGCCTGACGCTGGCGCTGTCCGGGGTCCTGAGCGACGCGCAGTTCACCGCCTGGGGCTGGCGGGTGCCGTTCTGGTGCGCCGGACTGCTGGCGCTGGCCGGGCTGTGGCTGCGCCGCTCGGTGGAGGAGACCCCGCAGTTCCGCGCCCTCACGGAGACCGGGCGGCGGGCCGAGGCCCCGCTGCCGGAGGTGGTCCGCGGCCACTGGCGGCTGCTCCTGCTGACCGGCGGGGCCATGTCGGTGGGGTACTCCGTCTTCTACGCGGTCACCACCTGGTCGCTGTCCTACACCACCGGGCGCCTCGGCATGGACCGCACCCTGATGCTGGCCGTGGTGATGGCGGCCGTCCTGCTGATGGGGCTGGTGACGGCTCCGCTGGCGGCGCTCGGCGACCGCTGGGGGCGGCGGCCGATGTGCCTGGCCGGCAGTGCGGCGTGCGCGCTGTGGATGTTCCCGTTCGTGGCCCTGCTGAGCAGCGGGGACCCGCTGCTGGTGACGGCGGGGTGCGCCGGCGGCCTGCTGGCGATGGTCCTGATGTACGCCGTGGCGGGCGCCTACCTGCCCGAGCTGTACGCCCCGCGGATCCGCTGCACGGGCGCGGCCGTCGGCTACAACCTGGGCGGGGTGCTGGGCGGGGGGCTGACCCCCGTCGTGGCGACGGCCCTGGCGGACGGCTCCGGGACACCGTGGGGCGTGGCGGTGTACCTGACGGTGGTCGCGCTGGTCAGCCTGGGCTGCTTCGCCCTCCTCCCGGAGACCCGTACCGCCCCGGCGCGGGCCCGGGGCGGTACGGAGGCGGACGCCGGGGCGGGGGCGGCCGGGGCGGCCGCCCCCGCGTAGCGCCGCGGGGCGGGCGGGGTCAGGCGTCGACGCGCTTCGTCTCCTCGGCGCCGGCTTCGGCCGCCGCCTGCTTCTTCGAGGCGATCAGGCTGGTGATCGTGGTGATCACCAGGACGCCGCAGATGACGCCCAGGGAGACCGGGATGGAGATCTGCGGGACGTGCACCCCGGACTCGTGCAGGGCGTGCAGCACCAGCTTGACGCCGATGAAGCCCAGGATCACGGACAGGCCGTAGCTGAGGTGGACCAGCTTCTTGAGCAGGCCGCCGATCAGGAAGTACAGCTGGCGCAGACCCATGAGGGCGAAGGCGTTGGCGGTGAAGACGATGTACGGGTCCTGGGTGAGGCCGAAGATCGCGGGGATGGAGTCCAGGGCGAACAGGACGTCGGTGGTGCCGATGGCGAGCATGACCACCATCAGCGGGGTCATGATGCGCTTGCCGTTGGTGCGGAGGAAGAGCCTGGTGCCGTGGTAGCGGTCGGCGACGCCGAACTTCTTCTCGATCGACTTGAGGAGGCGGTTCTCCTCGAACTCCGCCTCTTGAGGAGACGCAGCCTCCTCGCCCTTGCGGGCCTCCTGGATCAGCTTCCAGGCGGTGTAGATCAGGAAGGCGCCGAAGAGGTAGAAGACCCACGAGAAGGTGGTGATGATCGCGGCGCCGGCGGCGATGAAGATCGCGCGCAGGACCAGGGCGATCAGGACGCCGACCAGCAGGACGCGCTGCTGGAGGTGGGAGGGCACCGAGAACTTCGCCATGATCAGGACGAAGACGAAGAGGTTGTCCACGCTCAGGGACTTCTCGGTGATGAAGCCGGCGAAGAACTCCTGGGAGGCCTGGGCGTTGCCGAAGAACAGCAGGCCGAGGCCGAACAGCGCGGCGAGGACGATCCAGACGACCGTCCAGATGCCCGCTTCCTTGATGGACACGTCATGGGGCTTGCGGCCGATGAAGAAGTCGGCGCCGATGAGGATGCCCAGACCGATGATGGTCAGCACCCATAGGGTCAACGAAACGTCCACGGTATTCACGCCTCCGGCGGATGGCTCAGCACTTGGTCAGCGTCATCGCTGCCGGAGGTCTCTTCCACCCGGGCGGCTCGTGGGCCGCGGGCCGGCGCCCCGGGACCGCTCGGTTCGCATGAATCGAGCGGTCCGTACTGACGGGAACGCCGCGCAGGAAATAGCAGGAATACTCCCCTCCGCAGGTCTCAGCGTACCCGCGGAAGGGGCCAAAGGTAAAGGGATCCCCAAAGAGGGGTCACCGGAAGGTCATCGACCGGTCATGGAACCGCCTACGGCCGGCC
Source organism: Streptomyces sp. NPDC029216 (assembly GCF_040648015.1). Classification (NCBI taxonomy): domain Bacteria; kingdom Bacillati; phylum Actinomycetota; class Actinomycetes; order Kitasatosporales; family Streptomycetaceae; genus Streptomyces; species Streptomyces sp. NPDC029216. Next base: position 12,916 of record NZ_JBEZWL010000116.1, read on the forward strand.
GCTCCCGCGGGCCTGCGCGACGCGCTCCAGGGCCTGGTCGAGTACCCCGCTGCCCTGGGGCGGCAGGTCCGGCTCGAAGGTCCAGGCGTGCTGGACCCAGGGGTCGGCGAGGTGGTTGTCGGGTACGGGCGACAGCCGCATCAGCGAGCGCCACAGCGGGTCCAGCAGCGGCCCGTACGCGGAGGCCTCGTCGCGGTCGGCGACCATCAGCAGGTGCACGCCGACCGCGGGGCCCTCGTCGGCCAGGTAGCGCAGCTGGGTGACGGCGCGGTCGTCGAAGCCGTGCGGGAAGTCGTGGACGATCAGCAGCTGCTCGGCCGGGTCCAGGTCGGCGGGCAGGTCCTCGGGCGCGCCGGCGCGCAGCGCCATCTGTACGAGGTCCACGCGCCGGGTCAGCCGTGCGAGGGTCTCCGCGACCCCGGCGGCGCCCGCGGCGGGCGGAGCGGCCAGCACCCCGGCGCGTACCAGCGGGGCCAGCGAGGCGGAGCCCGCTCCGGCGGCGTCGATGACGTGGACGGAGAAGCGGTCGGCCGGGTGGACGGCGAGCAGCCGGGCGGCGTGGGCGACGGCCATGTCCATGGCGGCGCGGCGCAGCCGGTCGGTGTCCATGGTCATGGCGGCCTCGGAGCCGGTGCGGCCGTTGTCGATCCACAGGCCGCGCTCCAGCGGGAGCCGCATCAGCATGGGGATCTTCAGGCCGGGCTGCTCGGGCAGGCTGAGGTTGCCCAGGCGCAGGGCGAGCGGCCCCTCCTCGGGGGTGTTCCGGCCGTGCCAGACGGGGTTGTCCCAGCGGGCGTACGCGGCCGGCAGCGCGGGTTCGACCACCTCGGACTCGGCGGTGAGCTGGGCCAGGTCCCGGTCGAGGACGGCGCGGGCCTGGGCGACCAGGTCGTCGCGGCGGGCCCGGGCGGTCTCGCGGGCGTCACCGCCGGAGCCTCCGAGGCGGTGGCGGGGGTCGGACAGGGCCTCGTCCAGCTCGCGGTCGAGCCGGGAGTCGGCGAAGTCGACGGCGCTGCGGTAGGCGGCGACGGTGCGGGCCAGGTCCTCGAACATGCCCCAGACCTGGTTGTAGAGCCGCTCGTCCATGGACCAGCCGGCGGCGTCCCCGGCGACGGGGACCGGGGGCCCGTCGGGGTCGGAGGGGGCGGCTGCGGGGCGGGGTGCCGGCTCGGGTGCCTCGGCGGTGGTGCGGCGCCGGCGCGGGTGGGCGTAGTCGATGGCGGGCCGGCCGTCGGCGGGCTCCGCCGGGGCGGGGCCGGGCGTGCCGGCGTAGGGGATCCCGGAGACCGGGATCGGGTCCGGCGCCGGCGGCTCGGGGGCGGTCGCGGGCGGCTGCGGGGCGGTGTGGTGCGCGGTGTCGCGCTCCTGGGCGTGCGGGGGCAGGGAGGCGAGGCTGCGGTCGCTCCCGCCGGTACGGGCGGCCGTGCGCAGGGCCTCGTCGGCCAGGGCCGCGGCGTCCGGTGCGGGCAGTCCCCCGTCGGCGAGGAGGGCGGTGAGTCCGCCGGCGTAGCCCTGGCCGACGGCCCGGACCTTCCAGGCGCCCTGGCGCCGGTAGAGCTCCAGCGTGACCAGGGCGGACTCGGTGTCCAGTCCGGCGACGGCGAAGGAGGCGAACTCGGTCCCGTCCTGCTCGGCGATCACCACGTGCGGGGGCGGGACGGCGCCGAAGTCCTGGGGGCCGCCGGGCGGCAGGACGAGGAGCACGGCGATCCGGTGGACCTCCGGCGCGACGGCGTCGAGGTCGACGGCCAGGGTGTGCCGTTCGGCGGGCTCCCCGGGGATCCGGACCCCCGCGTGGGCGGGGGCTCCGGGGTGCGCCAGGGCGCCGGGGCCGGGGAGCCGGCCCTGTTCGTCCGCCAGGGAGGCCAGTGCGAGCACGGCGGTACCCGCCGAGACCCTGACCTCCACCCGGCTGTGGGACACGGGGTGGTTCTGCCCCCGGACCAGTTCGGCCGTCATCGTGCAGCCCCTCCCCCGTGCCTTCTTCTCTTGCTTTACAGGTGCGGCAGGATCGCCGGCATCAGGTCCTGGAAGGTCCGGCCGTTGGCCGGGGTGCCCAGGGCGGTCATCTGCCAGCCGCCGCCGGCGCGGGACACCTTGGCCATGATCTGCGCGGTGTACTGGCCGCCGCCGTCGAGGGTGTAGCGGGCCAGTTCCTGGCCGTTGGTCTCGTCGACGATGCGGCAGAACGCGTTCTGCACTTCCTGGAAGGTCTGGCCGGTGAACGAGTTCACCGTGAAGACGATGGTGTCGATGTGCACCGGCACGCGCTGGAGGTCGACGAGGATGGCCTCGTCGTCCCCGCCCTGGCCGACACCGCCGACGAGGTTGTCTCCGGTGTGCCGGACGGAGCCGTCGTCGCTCTGCAGGTGCCGGAAGAACACCACGTCCACGGGCTGCTTGTCGGCGAAGAGCACTGCCGAGGCGTCCAGGTCGATCTCGCGGGTGCGCGAGCCGAACAGCCCCCGTCGCTTGGCAGCCTGCCAGCCGAGGCCCATCCGGACCGCGGTCAGCGTGCCGCCGCCCTTCTTCTCCAGACTGATGGCCTGACCCTTGGTCATGTTGACCGTCACGCGCGTCCCCTCTCCATAGCCACCCCCAGGCAAGCGTGTGCCTGCGGCTGTTTCCACACCCTACTGACCGCCCCCGGGTCAGGCGAGGCCCGCTTCCCGCATCTGCCGGAGCTCCTTCTTGAGCTCGCTCACCTCGTCCCGGATCCGGGCCGCGACCTCGAACTGGAGCTCGGCGGCCGCCCCCCTCATCCGCTCGGTCATCTGCTCGATGAGCTCCGCCAGTTCGGCGGCGGGACGGTCCGTGAGCACCTCGGCGGCCTTGGCCCCCTTCGCCCCCTTGGCGCCCTTGGCTCCCTTCCCGGCCTTGGCCGGGGCGGCCGCGCCGAGCGCCGGGACCGGCGCCTTGGCGCCCTTGCCGTCCTTGCCCTGCCGGTAGCCGGTGCCGAGCAGCTGTTCGGTGTCCAGCTCCTCGCGGGCGATGGTGGCGACGATGTCGTTGATCTTCTTGCGGAGCGGCTGCGGGTCGATCCCGTTGGCCGTGTTGTACGCGATCTGCTTCTCGCGGCGCCGGTTGGTCTCCTCGATGGCCTTCTCCATCGCCGGGGTCATCTTGTCCGCGTACATGTGGACCTGGCCGGAGACGTTGCGCGCGGCGCGGCCGATGGTCTGGATGAGGGAGGTCCCGGAGCGCAGGAAGCCCTCCTTGTCGGCGTCGAGGATCGCGACGAGCGACACCTCGGGCAGGTCGAGCCCCTCGCGCAGCAGGTTGATGCCGACCAGCACGTCGTACTCGCCGGAGCGCAGCTCGCGCAGCAGCTCGATGCGGCGCAGCGTGTCGACGTCGCTGTGCAGGTAGCGGACCTGGATGCCGAGCTCCAGGAAGTAGTCGGTGAGGTCCTCGGCCATCTTCTTGGTGAGGGTGGTGACCAGGACGCGCTCGTCCTTCTCCACCCTCTGGCGGATCTCGTGCACCAGGTCGTCGATCTGACCCTCGGTGGGCTTGACGACGACTTCGGGGTCGACGAGGCCGGTGGGGCGGATGATCTGCTCCACGAAGCCGTCGGCGCGCGAGAGCTCGTAGTTTCCGGGGGTGGCCGACAGGTAGACGGTCTGGCCGATGCGCTTCTGGAACTCCTCCCACTTCAGCGGCCGGTTGTCGAGCGCGGACGGCAGCCGGAAGCCGTGGTCGACGAGGGTCCGCTTGCGCGAGGCGTCGCCCTCGTACATGGCGCCGATCTGCGGCACGGTGACGTGGGACTCGTCGATGACGAGGAGGAAGTCCTCGGGGAAGTAGTCGATGAGCGTGTTGGGCGCGGAGCCGCGCTCGCGGCCGTCCATGTGCAGCGAGTAGTTCTCGATGCCGGAGCAGGAGCCGATCTGGCGCATCATCTCCAGGTCGTACGTGGTGCGCATGCGCAGCCGCTGCGCCTCCAGCATCTTGCCCTGCTTCTCCAGCTCGGCGAGGCGCTCGGCGAGCTCCGCCTCGATGCCCGCGATGGCCTTCTCCATGCGCTCGGGGCCGGCGACGTAGTGGCTGGCGGGGAAGACGTACAGCTCGCGGTCCTCGCTGATGACCTCGCCGGTCAGCGGGTGCAGGGTGGAGAGGGCCTCGATCTCGTCGCCGAACATCTCGATGCGGACGGCCAGTTCCTCGTAGACCGGGAAGATCTCGATGGTGTCGCCGCGCACCCGGAAGGTGCCCCGGGTGAAGGCCACGTCGTTGCGGGTGTACTGGATGTCGACGAAGCGGCGCAGCAGCTGGTCCCGGTCGATCTCCTCGCCCACCTTGAGGGGGACCATCCGGTCCACGTACTCCTGTGGGGTACCGAGGCCGTAGATGCAGGACACGGAGGCGACGACGATCACGTCACGCCGGGTGAGCAGCGAGTTGGTCGCGGAGTGGCGCAGCCGCTCCACCTCCTCGTTGATCGAGGAGTCCTTCTCGATGTAGGTGTCCGACTGCGGAACGTAGGCCTCGGGCTGGTAGTAGTCGTAGTACGAGACGAAGTACTCGACGGCGTTGTTCGGCAGCAGCTCGCGGAACTCGTTCGCCAGCTGGGCGGCGAGGGTCTTGTTCGGCGCCATCACCAGGGTCGGGCGCTGGAGCTTCTCGATCATCCAGGCGGTGGTCGCCGACTTGCCGGTGCCGGTCGCACCGAGGAGGACGACGTCCTTCTCACCTGCGCGGATGCGCTTCTCCAGCTCGGCGATGGCCGCCGGCTGGTCGCCGCTGGGCTGGTAGGGGCTGACGACCTCGAAAGGCGCCACCGTGCGTTCGATCTTCGATACGGGCCGCATGACTCCACCGTACGGCCCCCCACTGACACTCGGGCGCCCGCACGCGCCCCGCGCCGGCCGGGGGGCGGCCGCCGGGTCCCCGACGGGTCCGTCGGACGGAGCGGGCCTCCCCCTTTCTGGTCCGTTTGTCGTAGTTCGGTGGCGTCCGCGTGATCTTCGAGCCCATGATCGCGGTGAACGCTCCGCCGTGAAGTGCACCGCCACAAAGTCTGCCGCTCCGCACCCCTCTGACGCAGGAACAGGGCTCACGACCCGAGGAGAACGCACATGTACGTCCGATCCGCCACCGCGGCAGCCGCCGCCGTCCTGGGCTTCACCCTGACCGTGCTGGGTGGGACGGCGTCGCCCGCCGTCACCGGCCCCGGATCCGCCACCGGCGCGACGGGGCTCCTGGGTCCCACCGTGTACGCCCACCGGGGGGCGTCCGCGTACGCCCCGGAGAACACCCTCGAAGCGATCGGCCTGGCGAGGCGGCTGGGGTTCGACTGGGTCGAGAACGACGTCCAGCGGACCAAGGACGGCGAGCTGGTGGTGATCCACGACGACACGCTGGCCCGCACCACCGACGTCGAGCAGGTCTTCCCCGACCGCAAGCCCTGGCGGGTCAAGGACTTCACGGCGGCGGAGATCGCCCGGCTGGACGCGGGGAGCTGGTTCTCCCCGCGTTTCGCCGGCGCCCGGGTGCCGACCCTGCGGGAGTACATGGAGGGGGTCCAGGACAACCGGCAGCGGCTCCTGCTGGAGATCAAGAAGCCGGAGCTCTACCCCGGGATCGAGGAGCAGACGCTGAAGGTCCTGGAGGAGACCGGCTGGCTCGACTTGCAGCACGTCTCGCGCCGCCTGGTGGTGCAGAGCTTCAGCGCCGACTCCGTGCGCACCGTCCACGGACTGCGCCCCGACCTGGTCACGGCCTTCCTGGGTACCCCGGCGGTGGCCGACCTGCCCCGGTACGCCGAGTTCACCGACCGGATCAACCCGTGGCACACGACGATCTCCGCCGACTGGGTGGCGGCGGTGCACGGGCTGCGCGGCGCCCACGGCAAGGTCATGGAGGTGGACACCTGGATCGTGGACGACGCGCCCACGGCCCGGAAGGTCCGCGAGATGGGGGTGGACGGGATCATCACGAACGCGCCGGACGTCGTACGGGGGGCCGTGGGCGGCTACTAGGGTCTGTCGTCAAAGTCCCGTCTGCCCCGCGACGCCTGCCGGGCGACCACGGGACTTTGACGACAGACCCTAGGACGGGCTCCGGCGGACGGGGGCCCTCCGCCGGGCGCGGGCCGCGCTGTCGGTGGGGCGCCGTACGGTGGGTGCGTGGACAGCACCGAGCGGCCCCGCGGGCCGCACCTCGAATGGACCGTCCTCCCCAGCGAGATCGGTCCCCTGCTCCTGGCCGCGACCCCCGAGGGTCTGGTCCGGGTGGAGTTCCATGCCGGGCCCGACCGGGTCGACCGGATGATCGGCGCACTGGTCTCACGGCTCGGCGCCGACGCCTGGCGGCCGGACCCGGGCCGGGAGGTGCTGCTGGCCGAGCCGATACGCCAGCTGAAGGCGTACTTCGCCGGGACGCTGCGCCGCTTCGACCTGCCCCTGGACTGGCGGCTCAGCTCCGGCTTCAACCGCCAGGTGCTGCTGGAGCTCGACCGCTCGGTGCCCTACGGCTCGGTGGTCGGGTACGGGGAGCTGGCGGCCCGGGTCGGGCAGCCGGGGGCGGCCCAGGCCGTGGGCAACGCCATGGGGTCGAACCCGCTGCCGCTGGTGGTGGCCTGCCACCGCGTGGTGGAGAACGACGGGGGCATCGGGGGCTTCGGGGGCGGGGTGGAGACCAAGCGGACCCTGCTCGCGCTGGAGGGCGTCCTCCCGCAGCCCCTCTTCTAGCCCGTTCCCCTCATCCAGCCCGCTCCCCTCATCCCGCCCGTTCACCGGCCCCGCGTTACCCGGTTCCCCCGGGAGGTAAGGGGTGGGACACTGCGGCGGTGACTACTGCTGCCGCCTGCGGCCCCACCGCGTACGGTCCCGCCCCGGACGTCCCGCCCGCGCGCCCGCGACGGGGGTGTCCGGCGTGACCGCCTCCCCCGCGACCCCGCCCGCGGCCTCACCCGCCGCCCCGGGGGCCGCTTCGCCCGTCGACGCGGCGGAGCTGCCCCGCATCCGGCGCCGGATCTCCGCGGTACTGATCGCCGGCCAGATGCTGGGCGGCCTGGGCGTGCCCATCAGCATCGCCCTGGCCCCCGTACTGGCCACCGAGATCAGCGGCACCGAGGCCCTGTCCGGCTTCGCCTCCACCGCCGCGGTGATCGGCACCGCCCTGGTCTCCCTGCCGCTCGCCGCCCTGACGACCGCGCGCGGGCGCCGGGCGGGGCTGGTGGCGGGCTACGCGATCGGCACCCTCGGGGCGGCCCTCGTCGTCCTGGCCGCGTCGGTGAAGAGCTTCCCGCTGCTCATGCTCGGCATGGCCGCCTTCGGCGGCGCCTCCGCCGCCAACCTCCAGGCCCGCTTCGCCGCCGCCGACCTCGCCGCGCCCGACCGGCGGGCCCGCGCGATCTCGGTGGTCGTCTGGGCCTCCACCATCGGCGCGGTCCTCGGCCCCAACCTCTCCGCCCCCGCCAGCGACAGCTTCGCCGGCACCTCCATACCCCAGACTGCGGGGCCCTTCGTCTGGGCCGCCGCCGTCTTCGTCCTCACCGGGACGCTGCTCGGCGTACTGCTGCGGCCCGACCCGCTGCTGACCGCCCGGGCGCTGGCCGCGCCCGGGGAGGAGTCCCGCCAGGGCCGCTCGCTGCGCGCCGGGCTCGCGGCCGTCAAGGCCTCGCCCCGGGCCCGGCTCGCCCTGCTCACCGTCGCGGTGTCCCACACCACCATGGTCTCGATCATGGTGATGACCCCGGTCGACCTCGGCCACCACGGGGCGGACCTCAAGCTGGTCGGACTGGTGATCAGCGGCCACATCGCGGGCATGTTCGCCTTCTCGCCCGTCATGGGCTGGCTCGCCGACCGGCTCGGCAGGTTCTCCGTGATCGGCCTCGCGGCCGGGCTGCTCTCGGTCGCCGCCCTGCTCGCCGGCACGGCCGACGGGAACCACGCCCAGAGCGCGGCCGGACTCTTCCTGCTCGGCCTGGGCTGGTCCGCCGGCATGGTCGCCGGCTCGGCGCTGCTGACCGACTCGGTGCCGCAGCCCGCACGGGCCGCCGTACAGGGCCTGAGCGACCTGACGATGAACGCGGCGGCCGGCGTCGGCGGCGCCGCGGCCGGTCTGGTCATGTCCCAGGCCGGCTACGGCTGGCTGAACGCCATCGGCGCCTCGCTGCTGCTGCCGATGGCGGCACTGGCCCTGTTCACGGCCCGGCGCCACCCGGCCGCCGCGCAGTAGGGCGGCCGTCAGAGGTTGATGTGGTAGGCCTTGCGCAGCGTCTCGCGGACCGTCCAGGTGGTGCGGTCGCCCTCGCGCAGCACGCAGGCGGAGCCGGGGCCCACCTCCAGCGTCGCGCCGCCCTCGACCTCGACGGTGGCGCGGCCGCTGACCACCACGAACAGCTCGTCGGCCTCGGTGTCGGTGACCACCCCGGGGGTGATCTGCCAGATGCCCCGGATCTGGGAGCCGTCCTCGGACTCCCAGAGCACCTTGCCCGTCACCACCGGGGTGCCGGAGACGATCCGGGCGGGGTCGAGGTCCTCCGCCTCCAGCTCTCCGTCGGGGACGTCCGCGACGGAGACGGCGAAGGAGGCGGGGACGCTGTGGTCGCTGGTGCTCATGGTGCGCCAGCCTAGGGCCGCCGTACCGGCCGCGGGGTGATCAGAGCGTCCAGCGCGGGCGCGGCGTACGCGTCACTCCGTCGAGCCGGGGGGCGGCTTCGCGCCGGAGTGGGGAGGGGCGCGTTTGGGGGCGCGCGTCCCGTGCCATGGATGGGGACATGCCACAGCACAGAGCATCCGAGGTCCCGGTCCTGTCGGAAGAGGTCCGCGAAGCGCTCGCCGCGCGCAGGCCCGTCGTCGCCCTGGAGTCGACGATCATCGCGCACGGCCTGCCCCGGCCTCGCAATCTGGAGGTGGGCCTGGAACTGGAGGAGCTGGTCCGGTCGGAGGGCGCGGTTCCGGCGACGATCGCGGTGCTGGACGGCGTGGCGTACGCGGGCCTGGACAAGGCCCGCCTGGAACGGATCGCGGCGGGCGAGGGCGTGCGCAAGCTCGGCCACCGCGATCTGGCCCCGGCCCTCGCGACGGGCGCCACGGGCGCCACGACGGTCTCGGCGACGGCCCTCCTGGCCGCGCGGGCCGGCCTGCGGGTCTTCGCCACGGGAGGACTGGGCGGCGTGCACCGCGAGTTCGCGGAGACCCAGGACGAGTCGGCGGACCTGTCGCTGCTGGCGCGGACCCGGATCACGGTGGTGTGCGCGGGCGTGAAGTCGATCCTGGACGTCCCCGCGACGCTCCAGCGGCTGGAGACGCTCGGGGTGGGGGTCGTCGGCTACCGGACCGGGTCCTTCCCGGGGTTCTACCTGGCGGACTCGGGCGAGCCGGTCGACTGGACGGCGGACGGGCCGGAGGAGGTCGCGCGGATGATGGCCGCCCAGGACGCCGTGGGCGGCCCGGAATCAGCCCTGGTGGTGGCCAACCCGGTCGCCGAGGAGGAGCAGTTGGACCCGGGGCTCCACGACCGCGTGCTGGCGCAGGCCCTGGCCGAGTGCCGGGAGCGCGGGATCACGGGGCAGGCGGTGACACCGTTCCTGCTGGGGTTCCTGGTACGGGCGACGGGCGGGGCGTCGCTGGAGGCGAACCTGGCGGCGGTACGGGGCAACGTCCGGCTCGGGGCCCGGATCGCCGGGGCGTGGGCGGCCCTGGCATGACGGCGGCACCGGAGGCTCCGGGGGCGCTGCTGGTCGTCGGCGACGTGGTCACGGACGTGGTGGCGGTGCACCGGGAGCCCCTCGCCCCGGCCACCGACACCGCCGCCCGGATCCGTACCATGCCCGGCGGCGCGGGCGCCAACGCGGCCTGCTGGGCGGCCCGCACGGGCACCGCCGAGGTACGGCTGCTCGCGCGGGTCGGCTGCGAGTCGGCGCACTGGCACGAACGGGCGCTGGTCGACGCGGGGGTACGGCCCCGGCTGGTGGTGGACCCGGCCGAGCCGACGGGGACGGTGGTGGCGCTGGTCGGGGAGGACGCGGAGCGGACGTTCCTGACGGACAGCGGGGCCTCCCTGCGGCTGTGCCCCGCCGACTGGGCGCCCGCGCTGCTGGACGGGGCGGCGCACCTCCACCTGTCCGGCTACCTGTTCTTCGCCGAACCCAGCCGGGAGCTGGCCCTGGTGGCCCTGCGGGCCGCGCGGACGCGGGGGGTTCCGGTCAGCGTGGACCCGGCGTCGGCGGGCTTCCTGGCCGGGCTGGGTCCCGAGGCCTTCCTGGCGGCGGTGGCGGGGGTCGGGACCCTCCTGCCGAACGAGGACGAGGCCCGGCTGCTGGCCGGCCTGCCGGACACGGCCCGGGCGGCGGAGGCGCTCAGCCGGCGGGTGCCGCTGGTGGTCGTCACGCGGGGTACGGGCGGGGCGCTCGTCGCCGAGGGCGGGCGGATCACCGCCGAGGTCGAGGCGGAGCCCGCGGACGCGGTGGACACGACGGGGGCGGGCGACGCGTTCACCGGGGGCTTCCTGGCGGCCCGCCTGTCCGGCGCCGCCCCAGCGGCCGCGGCCCGCGCGGGCTGCCAGGCGGCCGCCCAGGCCATAACCCGC
>NZ_JBEZWL010000117.1:0-23356 GCF_040648015.1 Streptomyces sp. NPDC029216
ACGGGAATGACGACCAGCTGGACGAGCGGGACGGGACAGACCATCGAGCTCCCTGTCCCGGGCCACCAGCTCGCATTCACCGTGGTGGGATCGCCACCGCACCGGCGAGTGCAGGCCGTCCGCCGCCACCAGGTACCGGGCCGTCAGACCGGCCGCCCACACCCGCCGTCCGTCCTGTCGGACCTCCCCGACGCGCCGCGCCAGGACCCGTACGCCCAGCCCCGCCGCCCGGTCCGCGAGCGCCGCCTGGAGGTCCGTACGACGGCACCCGCGCCCGGGGCCGCCGCGGAAGAGCGCCTCCGCGCGCAGCCCCGTCACCCCGTCCACATAGCCGATCCCGTGGAACGCGCGGCCCGCCACCGCCACGCCCAGCTCCTCGAACCGGCGCACGGCACCCGGCATCAGCCCCTCCCCGCAGGCCTTGTCGATGGGCGTGGGGCGCGGCTCCAGGACCACCACCTCCAGCCCGGCCAGCGCCCCGTGGATCGCGGTCGCCAGCCCCGCCGGCCCGCCGCCCGCCACGAGCAGGTCGATCACCGCACCAGGCCCAGCAGCGGATCGGCCGTACGGGCGTACGTGAGCGCGGCGTTCTCGCAGCGGATCCGCACCCGCAGCAGCACGGCGTTGAGCAGGGTGAACCCGAGCGCCGTCACCCACGCGCCGTGCACCAGGGGCAACGCCAGCCCCTCCAGCACCACCGCCGCGTAGTTGGGGTGGCGCAGCAGCCGGTACGGCCCCGCGGCCACCAGCGGCAGCCCGGGCACCACGATGACCCGGGTGTTCCAGCGCGGGCCGAGGGAGATGACGCACCACCAGCGCAGCCCCTGCGCCACCAGCACCACGGCCAGCGCCGGCCAGCCGAGCGCGGGCACGAAGGGCCGGTGCACGGCCTCCACCGCGCAGCCGGCCAGCAGGGCGACGTGCAGGGCGACGATGGCCGGGTAGTGGCGGCGGCCGTACTCCCGGCCGCCGCGCGCCAGGCTCCAGGCGGCGTTGCGCCGGGCCTTGGCCAGCTCGGCCAGCCGCTCGGCGGCGACCACCGCGAGCAGCAGGAAGTACCAGGTCAGCGGTGTCGAGGGGATGGACGGGAACAGCGGCATGGGGACCTCACCAGCGCAGCAGGACGAGTTCGGAGGCGAAACCCGGACCGAAGGCGAGCATCAGCCCCACCGATCCGGGCGCGGGCGGCCCGGCGGCCTGGACGGCGCCGAGGATGTGCAGGACGGACGCCGAGGACAGGTTCCCCACGGCGGCCAGCGAACGGCGGCTCGCGGCGAGGGCGGGCTCCGCCAGCCCCAGGGCTCCGGCCAGCACGTCGAGGATCTTCGGGCCGCCCGGATGGCAGATCCAGACGTCGACGTCGGCGGGCTTGAGGTCGTGGCCGGCCAGGAAGGCCTCGACCTCCTCCACCACGTGCAGCCCGACCAGCTCGGGCAGCTCCCGGCCCAGCACCATGCGCAGGCCCCAGTGGCCGATGTCCCAGCCGAGGAGGTGCTCGGTGCCCGGGTAGAGGCGGCCGCGCGCGTCCACCACCGTCGGCCCGCCGGCCCCGTCGTGGAGGGGGTGCTCCGCACCCACCGCGACCAGGGCCCCGGCCCCGTCACCGAAGAGGGCGCCCGCCACGAGGTTCGCCATCGAGGTGTCGGCGCTCTGGAGGGTCAGCGAGCACAGCTCCGTCGACAGCAGCAGCGCCGCCTGCCCAGGGCGTCCGGCCAACTGCTCGTGCAGCATTCCCAGCCCGGCGGCGCCCGCCGCGCAGCCCAGCCCGAAGAGCGGGACGCGCCGCACGTCGGGCCGCAGCCCGGTCCGGGCCGCGAGCCGGGCCTCCAGGGACGGGGTGGCGAGCCCGGTGACGGTCGTCGACACCACCAGGCCGATGTCCGCCGCCGCCAGGGCCGCCCCGGCGAGGGCGCGCCCCACGGCCTCGGCGCCCAGCTCCAGGGCGGTGCGGAGGAAGAGGGCGTTGGTGGTGCCGAAGTCGGCGCCCCGGCCGTAACGTTCCAGCGGCAGCGCGAGATGGCGGGAGCCGACCCGCACCGAGGCGTGCACCCGGCGCAGCAGGGCCGCGTCGGCCCCCGGCGGCAGACACCGGACCAGCGCCTCCGTGATCTGCGCCTGCGGATACAGGTGGGGCGGGAACACGCTGCTCACCGCAAGGACACGGGTCATTGACCCAACATAGGGAAGAAGGGGGCGAACAAGGGCGAAGCGCGCGAAAGGTATGAACGGAACTTCCCGGCACGGCGTAGCGTGACGCCGTGCCCGCGCCCCCTCCCGCCCTGCCCCTGCCGACGGTCTCGGCGGGCGGCCTGCTGCGGGCCTGTCACCCCCTCCCGGCGGCCGCCGTGACCCTGTTCGCCGCCGGGCTCGCGGCCGCCGCCGGACGCGGGCCCGCCGGGACCGCCCTCACGGCCGGCGCCGTGGCCGCCGGGCAGCTCTCCGTGGGCTGGTGCAACGACCGCGTCGACCTGCGGCGCGACCGGGACACCGGCCGCCGGGACAAACCCCTGGCCACGGGTGAGGTCCCGGCCGCCGCCGTGACCGCCGCCGCCTTCGCAGCTCTGGCCGTGTGCGTACCGCTGTCGCTGGCCGCGGGCCCGGCGGCCGGGGCCGCGCACCTCACGGGGGTCGCGGCCGCCTGGGCGTACAACCTCCGGCTCAAGGGCACGGCCGCGTCCTGGCTCCCGTACGCCCTCGCCTTCGGCCTGCTCCCGGCCTTCGTCACCCTCGGCCTGCCCGGCTCGCCCTGGCCGCCGCCGTGGCTGACCGGCGCCGCCGCCCTGCTCGGCGCGGGCGCCCACTTCGCCAACGTCCTGCCCGACCTCGCCGACGACCTCGCCACCGGGGTGCGCGGCCTGCCGCAGCGGCTCGGGGCCCGTACCTCGGCCGCCCTGGCCGCCCTGCTCGTCCTCGGCTCGGCGGCCCTCCTGGTCCTCGGGCCACCGGGGCCCGTCACCCCGTACGGCTGGACCCTCCTCGCCCTGACCGGCCTGCTGCTCCTGGGCACGGCCGGGGCCCCGGGCCGCATCCCGTTCCTCGGGGTGATGGCGGCCGCCGCCGGGGACGTCCTGCTCATCCTGGCCCGCAGCGCGACCTAGCCGGGCGTCCGGCGGGTACGGGTCCAGGTCAGGAGGTCCTCCGCCGGCCAAGTGTTGACCACGCGCTCCGGCGGGACCCCGCACTCCACCGCCCGTTCGCAGCCCAGGATCTGCCAGTCGAGCTGGCCCGGGGCGTGGGCGTCGGTGTCGATCGCGAAGAAAACCCCCGCCGCGACCGCCAGGCGCAGCAGCCGGCGCGGCGGGTCCAGCCGTTCGGGACGGCTGTTGATCTCCACGGCCGTACCGGACTCCGCGCACGCCGCGAAGACGGCATCGGCGTCGAACACCGACTCCGGGCGGGTGCGGCCGGTCACCAGCCGGCCCGTGCAGTGCCCGAGGACGTCCATCAGCGGATCGCGCACCGCCGCCAGCAGGCGCCGGGTCATGGCCGGGGACTCCATCCGCAGCTTCGAGTGCACGGAGCCCACGACCACGTCGAGCCGCTCCAGCAGCTCCGGCTCCTGGTCGAGCGAGCCGTCGGGCAGGATGTCGCACTCGATCCCCGTGAGCAGCCGGAACGGCGCCCACCGCCCGTTCAGCTCCGCCACCACCTCCAGCTGCTCGCGCAGCCGCTCCGGCGACAGGCCCCGGGCCACCTTCAGCGTCGGCGAATGGTCCGTCAGCACCGCCCACTCGTGCCCGAGCCCGGCCGCGGCCCGGCCCATCGCCTCGATCGGGCTCCCGCCGTCCGACCAGTCCGAGTGCAGGTGGCAGTCCCCGCGCAGGGCCGCGCGCAGCGCGACGGCCGCGGGGTCGGGCGGCGGCCCCTCGGGCACCGCCGCGGCCTCGTCCTCCAGCACCCGCAGGTACTCGGGGACCTCCCCGCGCAGCGCCTCGCGCACCACCTGGGCGGTCTTCGGCCCGATGCCCCGGACGGCCTCCAGCGATCCGGCGGCCGCCCGCTCGGCCGTCTCCCGCCCGCCCATGCGGGTCAGCGCCGACGCCGCCGTACGGAAGGCCCGCACCCGGTACGTGGGGGCCTGCGCCCGCTCCAGCAGGAAGGCGATCCGGTCCAGCGCGGCCACCGGGTCCATGGGCACCTCCTCACGCAGCCAGTGTCCCAACGCCCCCGCGCGGCGGCGAGCGCGCCGGGAATCCCGGCCGGGTGCGCGATCATGGCTGCATGTCCGACCGATTCACCACCCGGATCCTCGACCTGACGACCGGCCGCGCCGAGACCGTCACCGACCTCACCCGCCACTGCGAACGCTTCCTGGCCGAGGCGGCTGCCGGCCGCGACGGCCTGCTCAACGTCTTCGTCCCGCACGCCACCGCGGGCATCGCCGTGATCGAGACGGGCGCCGGCAGCGACGAGGACCTCCTCGACGCCCTGCGCACGCTGCTCCCCGCCGACGACCGCTGGCAGCACCGGCACGGCTCCCCGGGCCACGGCCGCGACCACGTCCTGCCGGCCTTCGTCCCCCCGCACGCGACCCTGCCGGTCGTCGGGGGCCGCCTCCAGCTCGGCACCTGGCAGTCCGTCTGCCTGGTCGACACCAACGGGGACAACCCGCAGCGCCAGGTCCGCCTGTCGTTCCTCGGGTAGCGGGAACGGGGTCCGGTCAGTCCGCGCCGTTCCCCTCCGTCCGCGGGACCCGTTCGGTGAGGGTGAACAGGGCCCCGTCCGGGTCACGGAGCATGATCGAGCGTTCCCGGCCGTCCGAGGTGATCACCGAGACGGTGCGGCCGCCGAGCTCCAGCGCCGCCTCCACGGCGGGCTCCAGCTCCGGAACCCGGAAGTGGACGTGCCAGCGCGGCCGGGTGTGCGGGGTGTAGGCGCCCACCTCCACGGGGCCGCTGTCCAACCGGGCGACGGGTTCCCCGCCCTGCCGCAGGACGACCTGGTCCTCCTCGTACGAGACCTCGCAGCACCCGGCGCGGCCCGTGGCCCACTCCAGCACCTCCCCGTAGAAGAGCGCCGCGTCGAACGCGTTGCGGGTGCGCAGCTCCAGCCAGGCGGGCGCCGGGCCCAGCCCCACCCGCCAGCCCGAGGAGACCGGCCCCTGCCAGATCCCGAACACCGCCCCGTCGGGGTCGGCGACCAGCGCCGCCCGGCCGCCGCCGGGGAAGGAGACCGGGCCCACCGCCACCGTGCCGACCCGCTCGCGGATCCGCGCCGCCGCCACGTCGACGTCGTCGACGGCGAAGTACGGGGTCCAGGCCACCGCCACGGCCAGGTCGCCGGCCAGCGCCCCGATCCCCGCGACCGGTACACCGTCCAGCACGGCCATCGAAAAAGCCGAGCCGATCCGGGCCGGACGGAAGGTCCACCCCACGACCGCCCCGTAGAAGCGCTGGGCCGCCTCCATGTCGCGGGCCATCAGGCTCACCCAGCAGGGGGCCCCGAAGACGTCCTTCGTCGAAATTTCCACAGCACAAGGAGTAGCGCCCGGGCCCCCTCGGTGCGGCGCAGGCGCGCCCGCAGGTCATCACCACCAGTAGGCGGGATACCTCGGGGCGGCGCGGCGGATGCGGGACCCGGCGTACCCGGTCAGGACCAGGAGCACGGTCGAGCCGAAGAGCAGCGGGACGAACCGGGCGGGCGCCGGCGCCTGGAGCACGGTCACCACCGCCGTGGCCACGGCGGGCGAGTGCGGGGTCCGGGCCACGGTCAGCAGGGCCAGGGTGAGCCCCGCCGCCACGGCCGCCGCCCAGGCGGAGCTGCCCGCCGCCGCCAGCACGGCGTAGCCGCAGGCCATGCCGATGAGGTGGCCGACGATCACCCCGCGCGGCTGGGCCAGGGGCAGCGCGGGTGCGCTGTGCACCAGCGCGGCGCTGGCGGCGAGCGGAGGTATCAGCACCGGCTCGTGGATCGCCGCGCCGATGGCGACGAGGGCCAGCAGCACCGTGGTGGCGGCACTGACGCTGTGGAAGGCCGCGACGGCACTGGGCCGGGGCGGGGCGCCGGGCGCCTTCGCGGGCGCGGCGGGCACGTCGGGCGTACGGGTGGTGGTGGCGGTAAGCATGCGGGAGCAGGATTTCGGTGCGGGGCCGGGGCGGGGAGGGCGGGCGGCCGCAACGTCGCGGTGATCGACCGGCAGGCGGGGCCGCGCGGCCGGGGCGTGTGCGGCCTACGCAATCCGGCCTCACTGTATCGGCCACGTGCGCGCGGCCCCACATCGGGGGCCGGCACCGGGACCCGGTCAGGGTCCGGCGCCCCCGCCCGCGGCGCGGGGGAAGGAACCGAACCGTCGCGCAGGCCCCGACGTGATCGTGTACGACTGCGGGGCCACACCGCAGGGAGGGAAGGACCGGCATGACGACGCACCCCCACCCCGCCGGGGCCCCGACGGACCTCGACGCGGTGCTCGCCGAAGCCCCCGCCGCCGCCCCTTCCTCCGCGGAGGGCGGCGAGCCGGCCTGCCTCCTGCACCGCGTGTGCCCCTCCTGCGGCCGCCTCGCCACCGGGCCCGCGGCCGGCTGCTGCTCCCGCTGCGGCACGGAGCTCCCGGAGTAGGCCGCCGCCACCCGCCGGGCGGCGGGCGGCGGCGCGCGGTGGGTCAGAAACCGCAGTTGGTCACCCACTTGTGGGAGGAGATGCGGTCGTTCCACTCCCACGGGATGTTGCCCGCGGAGCCGTTCGGCGCGCAGGTGGAGGCTCCGCCGTAGTTGATGTTCTCGTAGACGCGGACGTCGCCCAGCGCGCCCGAGTAGCCGTTGTTCCACCAGGACGAGGCCCGGTCGTTCATGTTGTAGTCGTTGCCCGCGCCACAGGTGCGCCAGTCGGCGTCGTTGCCGCTCCAGCCGCAGGCCGGACCGCCCCGGTTGGTGTCCGCCCAGACCCAGTAGTTGCCGTCGGCGGCCAGGCCGGAGGCCTCGGCCGGGGCCGCGGTGGCGGTGGTCAGCGCCGAGGGGACGGCGAGGAGGGGCAGCGCGAGGGCGCAGGCCAGCATCGTCGTACGGAACTTACGCATGTGATCCTCCGGATGTGTGGTTGCCTACGACGCGTTCCGCCTTCGGGAGCGCGTCGTTCTGGAGCCGGTGCCTGAGGGCGATGTCGTCCCGGTGACGGGCACGGACTTCCTCCCCGTAGGCACGGTCCAGAGCTCGGGAGACCCGGGCCAGCGGGGTGCCGGTCGCACAGGTCGCTTCGGTGGCCGCGAGCGCGGTCTCGGCCGCGTCGGCCCGGTCCGGCGGCAGCCCCTCGGCGAGGGCGGCCGCCGCCTGCCGGGACTCGGCGGGGGAGGCGTAGGGCCGGCCCGCCTCCTTCATGCACTGCGCCCACCGGCCGACCGCCTCCGCGTACCGGGCGTCCCGGCGCACCCGCTCCTCCTGGGCGGGGCGGAGGTTCATGGTGACGACCTTGACGCGGAACCAGGCGGCCAGATCCCCGTAGAGGGTCCGCTGCGCCTGCGCGATGCAGCCGTCCTTGCCGGCCGTGAGGGTCATCCCGGTGGGGGCGGTGGCCGACAGGCCCGTGGGGGAGGCGCCCATCAGCGCGGTACGGGCGGCCGCGCGCTCGCGGGCCGACAGGCGGTGGAAGTACCGCTGGTTGGGGTCGGCCGCCCGGGCCTCGGCGGCGGCCCGCTCCGCCCGGCCGCCGTAGCCGTGGGCACGCGCCCACTCCACGTCGTCCAGCCCGTACGGGAAGGAGCGCCGTTCCGCCCCGTCGGGGGCGGGCTCGGTGACGGCGTACGTGAAGCCCTTCGCGGACATGCAGCGGCTGATCAGGATCTGCTCGGCCCGGGCGAGGACCCGGGACTGGGAGGCGCTCGGCTCCGCGCCCCCGTCCCGCCCCCGCTCCGGCGTCCCTCCCGCCCCGCAGCCGGCCAGGGCCAGCGCCGCCGCCAGGGTGGCCGCCACCGGGGCCGTTCGTCCTCGCCTCATCCGTCCCAGCCCCCTCCGAGGGTGTGTGCGCCGCTGCCCGCGGCCCGCCGTCCGGACACAGGTGTAGCCGCCGTCCGTTGTTCGCCGTCGGGGGCCTGGAAGTGAACAAACAATTGCTGAACAATCCACCCCGGCAGGTCGAAAACGGGCCCGGGGGAAGGGGCTGCGCATGGCACGAAGGGAACGTCCGCTGGAGGGGGAGGACGGGCCCCTGCTGGAGTTCGCCGGCGCCCTGCGCCGACTGCGCCACGAGGCCGGATCACCCCCGTACCGCGACATGTCCGCGCGCGCCCACTACTCCGTCGCCACCCTGTCCGGCGCCGCCGCCGGGCGGCGGCTGCCCAGCCTGGACGTGACCCTCTCCTACGTGCGCGCCTGCGGCGGGGACCTGCGGGAGTGGGAGCGCCGCTGGCACGCCGCGGCCGCCGCACTGGCCGCGGGCGGCGCCGGGTCCGGGCCCCGGCAGGCCGGCGCCGGGCCGGACCGGGCGGACGCCGCGCCCGGGGTGCGGGGCGCGCAGGGGCTCCCGTACGTCGGCCTCGCGCCCTTCCGCACCGAGGACGCGGCCCTCTTCTTCGGCCGCGAACGCCTCGTCGAGGACCTGTTCACCGCCCTGACCCGGCACCGGGTGGTCGCCCTCGTCGGCGCCTCCGGAGCCGGCAAGTCCTCCCTCCTGCACGCCGGACTGCTGCCGCGGCTGCACGCCGACGCCCCGGCCCGCGCGGTCACCGTCCTCACCCCCGGACCGCACCCCCTCGACCGCGCCCGCCGCGCCCTCGCTGCGCACCCCGGCCCCGGCGGGGATGCGGCCGAACGGGTGCTGATCGTCGACCAGTTCGAGGAGGTCTTCACCGTCTGCGCCGACGCCGCCGAGCGCTCCCGGTTCGTCGGCGAACTCGTCGGCGCCGCCCGCCGCCCCGGCTCCGGCTGCCGCGTGGTCCTCGGCGTGCGTGCCGACTTCTACGCCCACTGCACCCGCCACCCCGAACTCGTCGACGTGCTCCGGGAGGCCCAGGTCGTCGTCGGCCCGATGAGCGCCGCCGAACTGCGCCGGGCCGTCGTGGAACCCGCCCGCCGGGCCGGCCTCACCGTCGAGGGAAGCCTCCAGGCCACCCTCGTCGCCCACGCGCACGGCCAGGTCGGCGTCCTGCCCCTGCTCTCGCACTCCCTGCTGGAGACCTGGCGGCGCCGCCGGGGCGCCGCCCTCACCCTGGACGGGTTCCACGCCGCCGGCGGCTTCGAGGGCGCCCTCGCCCAGTCCGCGGAGGCCCTGTACGACTCCCTCTCCGCGCCCCAGCAGCGCCTCGCCCGGCAGGTGTTCGTCCACCTCATCGCCCTCGGCGAGGGCACCGAGGACACCAAACGGCCCGTGCCCCGCGAGGAACTGGGCCAGGACGCCGACACCCGCACCGTCCTCGCCCGGGCGGCCGCGCTGCGCCTGCTCACCCTCGGCCAGGAGGTCGTCGAACTCACCCACGAGGCCCTCATCCGGGCCTGGCCCCGGCTGCGCGGCTGGCTCACCGACGACCGCGAACGGCTGCGCCGCCACCGCCAGCTCGCCGAGGCCGCCCGCGCCTGGGAGGCCGTGGGCCGCGACCCGGGAGCCCTGTTGCGCGGCGCCCCGCTCGCCCTGGCCCGGGAGATCACGGCCGACGGCGACGCCGCCCCCGTCCTCACCGCCGCGGAGGCGGAGTTCCTGGCCGCGGGCGCCGCCGCCGAGGCCGCCGCCGGGAACTCGGCACGCCGCCGCACCCGCCGGCTGCGCCTGCTGGTCGGTGCGCTCGCCGCCCTCGTCGTCGTGGCCGCCGTCGCCACCGGCAGCGCCGTACGGGCCGAGGACGAGGTCACCCGGCAGCGCAACGACGCGGTCGCCCAGAACCTCGCCGAGACCTCCACCGGCGTCGCCGCCGCCGAGCCCGGCCTGGCCGTGCAGCTGGCCCTGACGGCCTACCGCCTCTCGCCCACCGCCCGGACCCGCGACAGCCTGCTGTCCGCGCTGATGACCTCGCTCCCCGCGCACGAGAAGGCGGTCGTCGCCCTCGCCTACCGTCCCGACGGCCGCCGGCTCGCCACCGCCGGCGGGGACCGCACCGTCCGGCTGTGGCAGCCCCGGGGCACGGGCCGCCCCACCGCCGTGGCCTCCCTCACCGGCCACTCCGCCGACCTGCGCGCCCTCGCCTACCGGCCGGACGGCCGCACCCTGGCCACCGCCGCCGCCGACGGGAGCGTAAGGCTGTGGGACGTCGCCGATCCCGCCCGCCCGGCCGTCTCGGCCGAACTCCCCGCGCGGGAGGCGGACGTACGCGCCCTCGCCTTCAGCCCCGACGGCCGCACCCTCGCCACCGGTGGGGCGGGCGGCGCGGTCCGCCTGTGGGACGTCGCCGACCCCGCCCGGCGGCCCGCCGAGACCGCCCAGGTCACCGGGCACCGGGACACCGTCCGCGCGGTGGCCTTCAGCCCGGACGGCCGGATCCTCGCCACCGGCGCGGAGGACGCCACCGTCCGGCTCACCGACGTGGCCGACCGCACCCGGCCCGCCCCGCTGGCCGTCGTCCAGGGCCATGACGCCGCCGTGTTCTCCGTCGCCTTCGCCCCCGACGGACGCACCCTCGCCTCCGCCTCCGGCGGCCGCACCCCGGTCCGGCTGTGGGACGTGACCGAACCGCGCCGGCCCGCGCCGCTCGCGACCCTGACCGGGCACACCGACGTCGTCGGCGCGGTCGCCTTCAGCCCCGACGGCCGTACGCTGGCCAGCGCGAGCGACGACCGGACGGTCCGGCTGTGGAGCGTGGCCCGGGCCACGCGCCCCGCCCCGCTGGCCACCCTGGCCGGGCACGTCACCGCCGTGGGCTCCGTCGCCTTCAGCCCCGACGGCGCGGTCCTGGCCTCCGGGGGCTACGACAACACCCTCCGGCTGGCGGACACCGACCTCGACCGGGCCCTCGCGGGGGCCTGCGCGCACACCGGCCCGCGGATCACGCGGGCGCAGTGGGCCTCGTACATGCCCTATCTGGACTACTCGCCGCCGTGCAGCGGACTCGAACGCCCCTGAACCCCTAGGGTCTGTCGTCACGGTCCCCTCGTGGAAGGCAGGTCCCCCCATGGCGAGTTCCCAGGTCCCCGTCATCGACCTCGGGCCGTGGCGCTCCGGCGGGCCCGCCGCCCGCGCCCGGATCGCCGGCCGGGTCGACGAGGCCCTCCAGACGGCCGGGTTCCTGCTGGTCGCCGGGCACGGGGTCGACCCGTCCCTGCCCGCCCGGATCCGGGAGGCGGCCCGCTCCTTCTTCCGGCTGCCCGCCGAGGTGAAGCAGCCGTACGCGGTCAGCGTCGGCGGACGCGGCTGGCTCGGCCCGGGCGCCGAGGCCAACAGCTACGCCGAGGGCACGGCCTCGCCGCCCGACCTGAAGGAGTCCTGGTCCTTCGCCGCCGACGAGCCCACCGGCGTCCCGTCGGTGGACGCCGAATGGTTCCGGCCGAACGCCTGGCCCGCCGAAGTGCCGGGCCTGCGGCCGCTGGTGACCGCGTACCTGACGGCCATGCGCGCCCTCTCCGACGAGCTGCTGGAGCTGCTCGCGGTGGCCCTGACCCTGCCCGAGGACCACTTCACCCGGCACACCGGCCACCCCACCTGGGGGTTCAACCTCAACTGGTACCCCGGCGCCGAGACCGTCGGCGAGCCCCTGCCCGGACAGTTCCGCATCGGCCCGCACACGGACTTCGGGACGGTCACCGTCCTGGACCGCGAGCCGGGCGCGGGCGGGCTCCAGATCCACACCGACGCCGACGGCTGGCAGGACGCCCCGTACGACCCGGCCGCGCTCACCGTGAACATCGGCGACCTGCTGGCCCGCTGGACCGGCGACCGCTGGCGGGCGGGCCGCCACCGGGTCCTGCCGCCGCCCGCGCACGCCCTGGCGGAGGAACTGGTCTCGCTGGTCTACTTCTACGAGTGCGACGCCCACACCCGCGTGGAGTCCCTGCCCGCCCCGGTCGGCCGGGTCGCGCACCCGCCCGTGGACTCGCACGCCTACCTGCGCCGGAAGCTGGACCAGATCACCGTCGCCTGATCCGGCCGGACCCCGATTACCCCTGGTCGGCCGCGTTCGGCAGGATGTAGGGCATGACCGAGATCCGCACCCCCCGCCTCCTCCTCCGCCGCTGGACCGACGACGACCTCGTCCCCCTCTCGGAGATCACCTCCGACCCGGAGGTGATGCGCTGGATCGGCGACGGCTCCGTGCTCGACCTGGACGAGACGGCCGAGGCCATCGAGCTCTGGGAGGAGGAGTGGGACGACGAGGGCTTCGGTGTCTTCGCCGTCGAGCTCCTCGCCTCCGGCGAGCTCATCGGTGCCGTGGGGCTGTCCGCCGCCGACGACCTGCCCGAGACGCGGCACCAGGTCCAGATCAGCTGGCGCCTCGGCCGGCCCTTCTGGGGCCAGGGCTACGCCTCCGAAGCGGCCCAGGCCACCCTGGAGTTCGCCCTCCAGGACCGCGGCCTCGACCGCATCGTCGCCGTCAACCGCATGGGCAACGAGGAGTCCGCGAACGTGATCCGCAAACTGGGCATGGCCCACGACGGCCAGGCCACCGACCCCGCCACCGGAGCCAGCCTGACCCTCCACAGCATCGACCTCACCGAATACGAGGCCTGAGCCGGCGAGGTGCAGCCGGCGGCGTGAACACTCCACCCGTCGCGGCGTGCCGAGCCCGCGGACTACCCGGTTTGCGGCTAGTCCTACCGTATGGCGGGAACGGATGACGACGCCGCGGGGCGGCTGGTCGCCGGGCGGTACCGGCTGGTGCGCCGGCTCGGGGCGGGCGGAATGGGCCGGGTGTGGCTGGCCCAGGACGAGGAACTGGCGTGCGAGGTCGCGGTCAAGGAAATAGCCGTACCGCAGGACCTTCCGGAGCACGAGCTGAACGCCCGCATCGCGCGGGCACGGGGTGAGGCCCGGCATTCCGCCCGGCTACGGGGGAACCCGCACGTGGTGACGGTGTACGACTGCCTCCTCGACGACGGTCTGCCCTGGATCGTCATGGAGTACGCGCCCGGAGTGCGGGACCTGGAGGCCGTCGTCCGCGAGGCCGGCCCCCTCCCGCCGGGCGATACGGCCAGGCTGGGCCTCGCCCTGCTCGACGCGCTGCAGGCGGGGCACCGGCTGGGCATCCTGCACCGGGACGTCAAACCCTCCAACATCCTGCTCGCCGTCCCCGACCCCGACGCCCCCGATTCCGCCCGGCTCGGCCGGGTCCTGCTCAGCGACTACGGCATCTCCCTGCAACGTGACGTCGGCGAACCGCGACTCACCAACGCCTCGGGGATCGTTGGAACCCCCGGCTACCTCGCTCCGGAACGGGCGCGGGGCGCGGAGCCGACCCCGGAGGGCGACCTCTTCTCCCTCGGCGCGACCCTGTACTACGCCGTCGAAGGCCGCGGGCCCTTCGATCGCGGCTCCTACCTCGCCACCCTCGCCGCGCTGCTGACCGACGACCCCGCCCCGCCCGTGCGCGCCGGCGACCTGGCCCCCGTGCTGTTGAAGCTCCTCGACAAGGACCCCGCGCACCGCCTCGGGGCGGACGACGCGGCCCGCCTCCTCCACCCGCTGGCGACGGAGACCCCGCCGACACCGCTGCACACGATCACCGACGTGCCGCAGGGCCTTCCCCGGCCGCCCGCCCCCACGACGCCGGCCCACCCGCCGTCGCCCCCACCGTCGCCCGCCCCCACGCCGTCGCCGCACCCGCCGTCGCCGGCCCCCTTCGCGTCGACGCCTCCGCCTTCTCCACCGCGCAGGACGCGCCGTAACGCGGTCCTGGCCGGGTCCGTGCTCCTCGCCGCCGGTGCGGGCGTCTGGGCGCTGGTGACGGCTCTCGGCGGTTCCGGGGAGCCCGCTCCCGGCCCGGCCTCCACGGGCCCGGTGATGCCCTACGGGGAGGCCGTCGGCCTGACCCGGGCACTGCGCCCGGGCGACTGCGTCAACGCCGTGTGGACCAAGGCGAAGTTCACCACGTCACCGCCGGGCCTGGGGCTGACCGAATGCTCCGACAGCCCGCACAGCGGACAGGTCCTCGCCACCTTTGCGTCGAGCTCGTTCGACGATGCGCGCAAGAACGGCGCGATCCGCTGCGAAACCCTGCTCGCCGGCACCGTGAACGCCATGGCCGATGCACGCGCCTACGCGCTCCCTCCCGGCCGGCAGGGCTGGGAGGGCGGTGTGCACGACACCGCCTGCCTGATCTTCAACAAGACCGTGGACCTTTCGAGCAACGCCGGCCGCTTCCGCAAGGCGGGGGAGGGCTCGTACCTCGACAATTCCACCGTCGGGGACTGCTGGAACAACGTGAACGACTCCGCTGTCCTCGTCCGCTGCGAGACCCCCCACGACGGGCAGGTCGTCGGCTACGTCACTCCTCCCGCCGGTATGGCGTACCAAGCGGCCAAAGCCAATGCGGAGGCTCTTTGTACGGACAAGTACGGGTCCGCCTACGCGAACGCCACGAACGGCATCGCGGGATCCATCGCGCCGGAGGCGGAGGGCTGGGCCGACGGCTTCCGGTTCATCGAGTGCGAGGTGGGCCGTAGTGACGGGAAGAAGCTGACGTCGAGCATCGTCGGCCCGTCCCGTGCCGCCGTAAGGTAGAAGTCAGGCTTTGGTGAGGCATAAGATCGGCTTATGGGGGCATAAACGCGGGGCGGGTACGGAGTTAGGGTGGCCTTAGTTTAGGGTTTCCTTGATCAGTCAGATTGTCGGTCGAAGGGAACCCAGTCATGCCTCGCCCTCTGCGGGTAGCAATCGTCGGTGCCGGCCCCGCCGGTATCTACGCGGCCGACGCGCTGCTGAAGTCCGAGGCGGCCGCCGACCCCGGCGTCTCCATCGACGTCTTCGAGCGCATGCCCGCCCCCTTCGGGCTGATCCGGTACGGCGTCGCCCCCGACCACCCCCGCATCAAGGGCATCATCACCGCCCTGCACCAGGTCCTCGACAAGCCGCAGGTCCGCCTCTTCGGCAACGTCGACTACCCCGGCGACATCTCGCTCGACGAGCTGCACTCCTTCTACGACGCCGTGATCTTCTCCACCGGCGCCACCGCCGACCGTGCCCTCGGCATCCCCGGCATCGAGCTCGACGGCTCCTACGGCGCCGCCGACTTCGTCTCCTGGTACGACGGCCACCCCGACGTGCCGCGCACCTGGCCGCTGGAGGCCGAGAAGGTCGCCGTCCTCGGCGTCGGCAACGTCGCCCTGGACGTCGCCCGCATCCTCGCCAAGACCGCCGACGAGCTGCTGCCCACCGAGATCCCGCCGAACGTCTACGACGGCCTCAAGGCCAACAAGGCCCTCGAAGTGCACGTCTTCGGCCGCCGCGGCCCCGCGCAGGCGAAGTTCAGCCCGATGGAGCTGCGCGAGCTCGACCACTCGCCCAACATCGAGGTCATCGTCAACCCCGAGGACATCGACTACGACGAGGGTTCGATCACCACCCGCCGCTCCAACAAGCAGGCGGACATGGTCGCCAAGACCCTGGAGAACTGGGCGATCCGCGACACCGGCGACCGCCCGCACAAGCTGTTCCTGCACTTCTTCGAGTCCCCGGCCGAGATCCTCGGCGAGGACGGCAAGGTCGTCGGCCTGCGCACCGAGCGCACCGAGCTCGACGGCACGGGCAACGTCAAGGGCACCGGCGAGTTCACCGACTGGGACGTCCAGTCCGTCTACCGGGCCGTCGGCTACCTCTCCGACGAACTGCCCAAGCTCCCCTGGGACGTCGAGTCCGGCACCGTTCCGGACGAGGGCGGCCGCGTGATGGAGGCGGGCGAGCACAAGGCGTCGACGTACGTGACCGGCTGGATCCGCCGCGGCCCCATCGGCCTGATCGGCCACACCAAGGGCGACGCCAACGAGACCGTCGCCAACCTGCTGGAGGACCACGCCGAAGGCCGGCTGCTCACCCCCGCCGCCCCCGAGCCGGAGGCGGTCGAGGCCTTCCTCGCCGAGCGGAACGTCCGCTACACCACCTGGCAGGGCTGGTACGAGCTGGACGCCGCCGAGAAGGCGCTCGGCGAGCCGCAGGGCCGCGAGCGCGTGAAGATCGTGGAGCGCGAGGAGATGCTCCGGGCGAGCGGCGCGTGAGACACCGGTGGGGCCCGCCGTCGGCGGGCCCCACCGGCGCGTGCCGGGTCAGTCCCGGATCGCGGTGATCTTCTTCGTCTGCAGGTCGGCCTGCACGTGGACGGTGGTCGTGGTGTTGCCGCTCCAGGTCAGGGTGACCGCGGCGTTGGTCTTGCCCATCCCGCTGTCGACGGACGTGACCTTCCACTTCAGCGGCACGTTCTGGGCGCGCAGCACCCCGTCGGCGTGGTTGCTCTCCTCCCACTGCCTCAGCTCCCCCTGGAGGGGCTCGGAGAGGTAGAAGGCGCGCAGCTGGTCGGAGGTCTTGCCGTCGCCGTCGTAGACCGCGTCGATGTAGGAGCCGTAGAAGTCGGCGATCCGGGTGAACGCCCCTTCCGGGCTGCCGGAGACGGACGGCGGCGCGGCGGCCGTGGCCGAGGTGCCGGCGAGGAGGGCGAAGGAGAGGGCGGCCGCGCCCGCGGTGGCCGCGAGGGCGATGGACGTGGCGCGCTTGGTCGGGAGCTGGAACATCGGTCGGTACCTTTCCCCGTGATCACGTGCCGGTACGGTCCCCGGCTGCCCCGGAAGACGCCGGTCCGCACCCAACGGGTTCTGCTTGTCCGGGAAATGGCGAGATTTCGCCCGTACGGGCGATCCGTGCCGCCGAGTCCCCGCGGGGCGGAATGCCGCGGCCCGGCCGGGGGTTGCGACGGACGCGACATCCGACTCGTACGCACCTGGAGAGCTCATGAAGATCGGCATCATCGGCGCCGGCAACATCGGCGGAAACCTCACCCGCCGGCTCACCGCCCTCGGACACGAGGTCCGCGTCGCCAACTCCCGCGGCCCCGAGACCCTGACGGACCTCGCCGAGGAGACCGGGGCCACCCCCGTCACCGTCGCCGAGGCCGCCCGCGGCGCCGAGGTCGTCGTGGTCACCGTCCCCTTCAAGAACGTGCCCGACCTGCCCGCCGGGATCTTCGACGGGGCCGCCGAGGGCTTCGTCGTCATCGACACCAACAACTACTACCCGCGCCAGCGTGACGGCCGCATCGCCGCCGTCGAGGACGAGGGCCTGACCGAGAGCCGCTGGACCGAACGGCAGCTGGGCCACCCGGTGATCAAGGCCTTCAACGGCACCTACGCCGTCGACCTCCTGGAGCGCCCGCGCCCGGCCGGCGACCCGGACCGCATGGCCCTGCCCGTCGCCGGGGACGACGAGGCGGCCAAGAAGACCGTCCGCGCCCTGATCGACGAGCTCGGCTTCGACACCGTCGACGCGGGCGGCATCGACGAGTCCTGGCGCCAGCAGCCCGCCACCCCCGTCTACGGGCTGCGGGCCGGCGTCGCGGCCGTCACCCGCGCCCTGGCCGAGGCCTCGCCCGTCCGCACGGAGGAGTTCCGCGGCTGAGCCGCGCGGCGGCGGCCCGGACCTCCGTACGGTGCTCCGGGCCGCCCGACCGCGTTCGGCTGCCCGGGGCGCGGTCCACCGGGCAGACTGTCCGACGTGACGACAATGAGCAAAGGCGCCAACCTGCCGGTGGCGGCATCCTCCGTCCGAGCCGTGCTCGGCTGGTCCGCGGGGCCGGGGGTGCCGGACGTGGACGCCTCGGCACTGCTGCTGGCGAGCGGCGGACGGGTGCGCTCCGACGGTGACTTCGTCTTCTACAACCAGCCGCGGCACGCCTCCGGCGCCGTACGCCACGTCGGCAAGCGGCCCGGAGCCGACACGCTCGACGTCGACCTGGGCGCCCTGGAGCCGGACGTCGAGCGCGTCCTGCTCTGCGCCTCCGCCGACAGCGGCACCTTCGGGGACGTCCCCGGGCTCCAACTGCGGCTGCTCGACGCGGTGTCCGGGGCGGAAGTGGCCCACTTCGCGATGGAGGCCGGGCCTGAGACCGCCTTCGTGAGCGGGGAGCTCTACCGGCGGGCCGGCATCTGGAAGTTCCGGGCCGTCGGCCAAGGGTACGCGAGCGGGCTCGCGGGACTGGCGACGGACTACGGCATCACCGTGGACGACGCCCCGCCCGCCCCGACCCGGACCCCAGCCGCGACCCGGACCCCCGCCCCGGCGCCCGCCCCGACCCCGGCCCCGTCTCCCGCCCCGGCCCCCGCGCCGGTCTGGCCCACGGCCCCGGCCGCCGGGCCCGTGCCCGCGCCCGGCGAGACCGCCGTACGCCTGGTCAAGGGCGAGGAATGGCTCCCCCCGGACGTGCGCGGCCGCCTCTCCCTGCGCAAGGAGCAGGTCGCCGTGAGCCTGCGCAAGGCCGGCGCCGCCGCCGATGTCACCGCCCGGGTCGTCCTCGTCCTCGACGCCT
This sequence comes from Streptomyces sp. NPDC029216, assembly GCF_040648015.1. Taxonomy (NCBI): domain Bacteria; kingdom Bacillati; phylum Actinomycetota; class Actinomycetes; order Kitasatosporales; family Streptomycetaceae; genus Streptomyces; species Streptomyces sp. NPDC029216. The sequence continues at coordinate 18,356 of NZ_JBEZWL010000117.1, forward strand.
CCGGCTCGATGAGCACCCTCTACAGCCGCGGCACGGTGGCCGCCGTGGTGGAGCGGATGGCCGCCGTCGCCGCGCAGCTCGACGACGACGGCGAGATGCAGGCCTGGACCTTCGCCACCAACCCCGCCCGGCTGCCCGACCTCGTCATCGGCGAGCTCCCCGAGTGGCTGCGGCTGCACGTCCGCGTCGGCCAGATGAGCGTCTTCGGCCGCAGGAAGCCGCCCAAGGGGCTGCTGCCCGGTCAGGTCGACATGCGGCAGGTGGGCTTCCAGAACGAGGAGCAGAAGGTCATCGCCGAGGTGCGCGCCTTCGTACGGGCCCACCCGGTACCCGCGCCCACCCTGGTCCTGTTCTTCTCCGACGGCGGGGTCTACCGCAACGCCGAGATCGAGCGGGAGCTGCGGGAGGCCGTGGAGGAGCCGGTGTTCTGGCAGTTCGTCGGCCTCGGGCGGGCCGGCTTCGGCGTGCTGGAGCGCTTCGACACGATGCCCGGACGCCGGGTGGACAACGTCGGCTTCTTCGCCGTCGACGACATCGACCGGATCTCGGACCCCGACCTGTACGACCGGCTCCTGTCGGAGTTCCCCTCCTGGATCCGCGCCGCCCGCCAGGCGGGCATCCTGAGCTGAACCACCCTGATTTCCGGCGGAGTCGGGGTCGGACGCACCCTTGACCCCATGGTTGGTCCAGACCAATCATGGGGCGTCCGTCCGTTCGCTCGCGCCCCACCGGGAGCCTTCGTTGAGACAGCGTCCGCACGCCCCGCGCCGCTTCGCCGCGGCCTGCGCCACCCTCGCCGCCTCCGCCGGACTGCTCGCCGCCGCCGGCGCCGGGCCCGTCCAGGCGGCCCCCTCCGCCGCGGCCACCCCGCTGCCCGCGCACGTCTTCGCCCCCTACTTCGAGGCCTACTCCTCCGACAGCCCCGCCGACCTCGCGCAGAAGTCCGGGGCGAAGTACCTGACGATGGCCTTCGTCCAGACCGAGGCCAAGGGCTCCTGCACCCCGTACTGGAACGGCTCCACGGCGCAGCCCGTCGCCGACTCCGTCTTCGGCGCCGACTTCGCGGCCATCCGGGCGCGCGGCGGCGACGTCATCCCCTCCTTCGGCGGCTACGCGGCCGACAGCGGGGGCACCGAGATCGCCGACAGCTGCACCGACGTCGACGCGATCGCCGCCGCCTACCAGAAGCTCGTCACCACCTACGGCGTCAGCCGCCTCGACATGGACATCGAGGACAAGTCCCTGACCGACAAGGCCGGTGTGGACCGCCGCAACCAGGCCATCAAGAAGGTGCAGGACTGGGCCGCCGCGACCGGCCGCCCCCTCCAGGTCTCCTACACCCTCCCCACCACCACGAGCGGGCTCGCGAGCAGCGGACTGGCCGTCCTCAAGAGCGCCAAGGCCGCCGGAGCCCGGGTGGACGTGGTCAACCTCATGACCTTCGACTACTACGACGGCGCCGCCCACGACATGGCCGCCGACACCCGCAGCGCCGCCACCGGACTCTACGACCAGCTGGCCGCCCTCTACCCGGACCGGACGCCCGACCGGCTCTGGGGCATGATCGGCGTCACCGAGATGCCGGGCATCGACGACTACGGCCCCGCCGAGACCTTCACCACCGCCAACGCCACCGCCGTCTACGACTGGGCGGTGTCCAAGGGCATCAACACCCTCTCCTTCTGGGCCCTCCAGCGCGACAACGGCGGCTGCCCCGGCACCGGAGGCTCCGACACCTGCTCCGGCATCGCCCAGGACCCCTGGTACTTCACCCACACCTTCGCCCCCTTCACCGGAGGCGGCGGACCGGCCGCCGACGACTTCTCCGTCTCCGTGGCGCCCGGCTCCGCCTCCGTCACCCCCGGCGGCAGCACCACCGCCACCGTCTCCACCCAGGTCACCTCCGGCGCGGCGCAGCCCCTCGCCCTGACGGTCACCGGCGCCCCCGCCGGCGTCACGGCCACCCTCACCCCCGACGCGGTCACCGCCGGCGCCACCTCCCGGCTCACGGTCGCCGCCTCGGCCTCCGCCGCGCCCGGCACCTACCCGCTCACCGTCACCGCGGCCGGCAAGACCAGCCGGGCCGCCGGCTTCACCCTCACCGTCTCCGGCCCGGGCGGCGGCAGCGGCGCCCTCGTCAACGGCGGCTTCGAGACGGGCTCCCTCGCGCCCTGGACCTGCGAGAACGGCGGCTCGGTGGTCACAGCCCCGGCCCACACGGGCACGTACGCCGTCCAGGGGGTCCCGTCCGCCGGCCTCACCGGCGAATGCGCCCAGACCCTCACCCTCGTCCCCCACACCGCCTACACGCTCAGCGGCTGGGTCCAGGGCAGCTACGCCTACCTCGGCGTCCGGGGCGGGGCGAACGCCAGCACCTGGACCAGCTCGGCCGGCTGGACCAGGCTGACGGTGCCCTTCACCACCGGCGCCTCCGGAACCGTCACCGTCTACCTCCACGGCTGGTACGGGCAGGCCCCCGTCCACGGCGACGACTTCGCCGTGAGCTGACCTGCCCGGGTTAGGCTCGGCCCGACCGCCCGTACCGCCGCCGGGCGGTACGGACCCGAGGGAAGGAAACCCCGCATGCCCGGCCCCGCCGCCCTCCGGATCCTGCGCGCCACCGACCGTACGGCGGTGCCCTGGAAGAACGGCGGCGGGGTCACCCGCGAGATCGCGGCCCGGCCCGAGGGTGGCGGGACGGAGGACTTCGACTGGCGGATCAGCCTCGCCGAAGTCGCCGCCGACGGGCCCTTCTCGGAGTTCCCCGGAGTCGACCGCACCCTCACCCTCGCCGAGGGCGCCGGCATGGAGCTCACGGTCGACGGCGTCCGCCGCCGCGTCGACGAGCGCTACGCACCCTGCGACTTCCCGGGCGACCGGCCCACCGACGGCCGGCTGCTGGACGGGCCCGTCGTCAACTTCAACGTGATGTACCGGCGCGGCCGCGCCCGGGCGCACACCGCCATCGTCCGGGGCGAACTCACCCTCGCCATCCCGCCGGAGACCACCCTGCTGGTCGTCGCCCTCGACGGGCCGGCCCGCCTCGACCACCCCGGAGGGGCCGTCGCACTCGGCCCCTACGACGCGGCGCTGCTGGAAGCCCCACAGGCCCCCTGCCGGCTCCGTACCGCAGGCCGGACGGCCGTCGTCACACTGCGGACGTCCAGCACACGTGATTGAGCCGGTGACAGGGGTGTTTCGGACAACTGTCCGGACGGGGTTGGGTCAAGGGCGGGTAAAGCAGCATGCTGGCGCGCATGTTGTCGAAAACCTACACGTCGAACACCGCTCCGGCACGTGAAGGGAAGCCCAGCCGGCGCGCCCTGCTGCGGACCGCCGTCGCCGGCACGGCCACCGCCGGATCCGTCCTCGCCCTCGGCTCCGCCTTCCCCGCCTCCGCCGCCCCGCCCGCACCCGGCTCCGCCACCCGCCCCGCCACACCGGAACAGGCCCTGCGCGAACTGGAAGCCGGCAACCGGCGCTGGCGCACCTACCGCCAGCAGCACCCGCACGAGTCGCCGTCCACCCGGCTGCGGCTGGCCACGGCGCAGCACCCCTTCGCGGTCGTCCTCGGCTGCGTGGACTCCCGCGTGCCGCCCGAGCTCGTCTTCGACCAGGGGCTCGGCGACCTGCTGACCGTCCGCTCGGCCGGCGAGGTCCTGGACGAGGCCGTCCTCGGCAGCATCGCGTACGGGGTCCTGGAACTGGCGATCCCCCTGGTGCTGGTCCTCGGCCACCAGTCCTGCGGAGCCGTCGGCGCGGCCGTCCACGCCGACGAGACCGGCGACCGGCTCCCCGCCCACATCCAGTACCTGGCCGACCAGATACGCCCGTCCATCGACCGGAGCCAGCAGGGCGCCGCCCGCGTCAGCGCCACCATCGACGCCCACGCCCGGCGCACCCGCGACCGGCTCGCCGCCGAACCCGACCTGGCCCGCGCCGTCTCCGCCGGAAAGCTCGCCGTCGTCGCCGCCCGCTACGAACTCACCGACCAGCGCGTGCGCACCTTGATCTGACCCCAACTCCCCTTCTCCCGAAGGCCCCCGGGACGATGGGGTCACGGCGGCCCGGGCAGAATCGACCGGTGACCACGACCGAACCCGCGACGGACCCCTTCAACGAGCACCGAAGGCTCCTCTTCGCCACCGCCTACCGCATGCTGGGCACCGTCAGCGACGCCGAGGACATCGTCCAGGACGCCTGGCTGACCTGGAACAAGGCCGACCGCTCGGAGGTGCGCCACCCCAAGGCGTACCTCGTGCGCACGGTCACCAACCTGTCCCTGAACCGCCTCACCTCCGCCCGCGCCACCCGGGAGGAGTACGTCGGCCCCTGGCTCCCGGAACCCCTGCTCACCTCGCCCGACGTGGCGCAGGACCGGGAGCTCGCCGAGAGCGTCTCCATGGCGATGCTCGTCGTCCTGGAGACCCTCTCGCCCCTGGAGCGGGCCGTGTTCGTCCTGCGCGAGGTCTTCGGCTACTCGCACGCCGAGATCGCCGGCTTCCTGGACCGCGAGGAGCCGGCGGTCCGGCAGATCTCCTCCCGCGCGCGCAAGCACGTCGCGTCCCGCAGGCAGCGCTTCGACACCGACAGCGCGGAGCGCCGGCGCATCACGGACCGCTTCCTGACCGCCTGCGCCGGGGGCGACATCAACGCCGTCCTGGAGATGCTCGCCCCCGACGTCACCGCCTGGTCGGACGGCGGCGGCAAGGTCTCCGCCGCCCGCCGCCCGCTGTACGGCCCCGACCACGTGTCCCGCTGGATCTTCGGCGTCCTGGCCAAGCCCGCCAACGCCGGAGTCGTCGTCACCCCGGCCGTGGTCAACGGAGAGCTCGGGATCGTCGCCCGGCTGGGCGATACCCCGATCGCCGTGCTCACCTACGACCTGGAGGGCGGCTTGTTCCGCAACCTCCGCACCCAGGTCAACCCGGACAAACTCGCGGGGCTGGACCACTGACGGACCGTTCCGGCCGGACCCCCGACGCGCCGCGGCGCGTCGGG
>NZ_JBEZWL010000118.1:0-23266 GCF_040648015.1 Streptomyces sp. NPDC029216
TTCGAGGGCCGCACCTGGAACGGGTGGCACCACCACGTCACCCTCGTCTCCGCCGCCCACGCCTTCTGCACCCTCCAGCGACTGGCCAGAGCCCCCAAAGAAGCGGCGCCAGCCTGACCCTCTACCGAATCGTCCGCGAACTGCAGACTCTCCTCGCTACCTGGGCCGGCGCCTGCCCCACCTGTCACCGCGACATACCCACCCTCACACCGACCTGACCAAGCCCTACTACTGCTGTGACCGGGAAGGTTTGCCGGGTTGGGCGGTCAGGCCACGGCACGGTGGGACGGGTAGTGCCGGTCTGGATGACGAAGTCCTCGTCGTCACTGCTCAGCAGGCCGGCTCGGCAGGTAGGCGGACCGCCCACCCTCGCGCGTTCGGGGAGAGAGCTGGCCTTGTCGGTAGAGGCGGTCAGGGCCTGATCCCTTGGGCGAGCCACCACTCGGAGCTCGCCTGAGCCTGTTCCACAGAAATGCCTCAGCAGCTTTGAAGCTGAGGTTGAAAGGGTGGGGTGACAGCGGGCGTTGGCGGTGCTGCATCCTCGTCATGAGGTACGCGGATGGCGGCGGTCTGACCGCTGTGGGGCGGGCGAAGCGCGAGGCGGTACGTTTCGAGGCCGCGGAGATGTTCGAGCAGGGGGTGCGGCCGCCGGAGGTGGCCCGCAGGTTACGGGTGTCGCGGAAGTCGGCGTACGCCTGGCACGCCGCCTGGCGTGAGGGCGGCAGCGCGGCCCTGGCTTCCAAGGGGGCCGGCGGCTTTCCGTGCCGACTGGGCGATGCCCAGGCCGAGCGGCTGCACGCCGAGCTGGAGGCAGGGCCGGCGGCGCACGGCAGGCTGGAGGCGGCGGTGGACCCTGGCGCGGGTCGCGGAGTTGATCCACCGTCTGTTCGGACACCGGTACACCCCGCGCGGGGTGTCCTACCTGCTGCACCGGCTGGGCTGTCACCGCAGGTCCCTGTGCGTCGAGCGCGACGAGCAGGCCGTAGCACGGTGGCGGACGGAGCAGTGGTCACGGGTAAGAGGACGGCCCAGCTCCTGGGCGCGTGGATAGTCTTTGAGGACGAGACCGGGCAGGACCTGAAACCCGGCAACGGTCGGACCTGGTCACGGCGCGGGCGGACGCCGCTGGTCAGAGTGACGGGCAAGGGATCGGGTCGGGTCCTGATGGCCGGGATGATCTGCGTCAGACGGGCAGCGGCAAGGCTGATCTACCGGACCCAGACGTACCGAGGCCAAACCGGCGAGAAGAAGGGCTTCCAGGCCCGCGAGTTCGCAGATCTGCTCACCTCTGCCCGGCGGCAGCTCGACGGCGCCCCGCTGATCGTGGTGTGGGACAACGCCAGCACCCATCACGCCAAGGCATTGCGGGAGTTCTGCGACCGCAACAGCGACTGGCTGGCCATCGTCAAGCTCCCGCCCTACGCGCCCGATCTCAACCCTGTCGAAGGCGTATGGGCCCACCTGAAGAAGTCCCTGGCCAACCTCGCGCCCCGCACGATTGACGACCTCACCCCGCTCCTGAAGAACCGCCTACGCGGCATCCGACGCCGCCCCGAGATCCTCGACGGCTTCATAGCCAAGACCGGACTCGGACTGGAGCCTCCGTAGCCAGTCACCCCACCCTTTCAACCTCAGAGGCCCCCCGTCGCCGCCCTCGGCCCAGTAGAGGATGTTGTTAACGACGTCCACCGGTGTGGTGTCCCGCATCCGTGCGGTATCGAAGTTGCCGATCAGCACCGCCGGCCAGCGGGTGAGACGGCGAACCTCGCTGATGAAAGCGCCCTTGGCGCCGTCGCAGCCGGTGAGCACCACCACTGCCGCGTTCAGCGTGCCGTCAGGGATGTCCCGCAGATTCAGGAACGGCGCACCCGGCCGCGGGCCGAGCCAAGCTCCGTCCTCGAACACCGAGCCGTGGAGGTCCGCGATGAGCATCTCGCCGGGTTCGGAGTCCTTCAGCGCGGCGACGATGTCGTCCGCCTTACGAATCGGCCGTTCGTGCACCGTGGAGATCCACTGCGCTTCCTTGGCACGGCCCAGCTTGTCCTTCATCGCGCTCACGTACCTATCGAACCGAGGGTCGGGCTCGACGGCACTGTAAAGGTGGCGAACCACCCATGGCTCCCACTGCAACACGGTCTCACCCCATCAGGCACTGCGGCCTGGCTGACCGTCCGATGCTGCCGCAGGTGGAGCGGTTGACGCAGATGAAGCGGGAGGTCGCACGTCAGCGACCGTCAGCACGATGTGGCTGGTGTGGGAGCGGCAGTGCCCTGAGCTGAACACCAACACCTTCTCCCGCGAGCATACGTTGCACTTGAGGGGGGTGATGTCCCCCACCGAGGCAACCTCGCGACTGCTGAACGCCCGGGCCCCCGAGGGCTTCTCACGGCTACCGGCGACGACGTGAAGGCGGGGCGCGATCTGGGTGTCCAGGCGCAGGGCGTAGATGGGCGGGACCGTCTGGTCATGCTCGCCGACGAGGATGTGGACCGGAATGCGTTTTCGCGAGCGTCGAGCTGGTGGGCGACGTCGTGCCCCCCGTTACCTTTTTCGTGGCTCCGCAATGGGGCCTCTGGCCTTCGGGGCCGGCATGACTCCCCCTTGTTGTTGATGATCCGGAGGGTGGTGTCACCGGGCCCGAAGGCATCGACGGACCGCTGATGAGGGGCTTGAGCACCGGCTTCGCCCAAGCCGGAAGAGCTCTCCGTAACGTGGATGTGGCAGCTCGATGCCGAGGCAAGGCCGGACGAAGACGTGATCGAGGGGCCTGCACGTGATCGATACCGGCGACATCGACGTCTTCCTCGGCCTGGACGTCGGCAAACGCGAACACCACGCCACCGCCGTCACCCCGACTGGCAAGAAGGCCTTCGACAAGCGCCTGCCCAACACCGAACCCAAGCTGCGTGAGCTGTTCGCAAAGCTCCAGGCCAAGTACGGAACGGTGCTGGTCGTGGTCGACCAACCGGCCTTGATCGGGGCCCTGCCACTGGCGGTGGCCCGCGATATGGGCTGCCCAGTCGCCTACTTACCGGGGCTGACGATGCGGCGGATCGCCGACCTCTATCCAGGTGAGGCCAAGACGGATGCGAGGGACGCGTTCATCATCGCGGATGCGGCCCGCGCGATGCCTCACACGCTGCGGGCGATCGACGGCGAGGACGAGACGATCGCCGAACTGGAGATGATCGTCGGATTCGACGACGACCTGGCCGGCGAAGCCACCCGGGGCGTCAACCGGCTCCACGGCCTCCTGACCCAGATCCACCCGTCGCTGAAGCGCGTGTTGGGGCCGCGGTTGCAGCACCCGGCCGTCCTCACGCTGCTGGAACGGTTCGGATCACCGGCCCAGATCCGCAAGGCTGGACGGCGCCGCCTGGTCACGCTGTTACGGCCGAAGGCCCCGAGGATGGCCGAGCGGCTGGTCGAGGAGATTTTTACCGCTCTGGAGGAGCAGACCGTCACCGTTCCGGGGACCGAGGCGGCCGCGCTGATCGTCCCGAGCCTGGCCGGGTCCCTGACCGCCGTCCTCGGCGCGTCGCTGCCGATGACCAGGACCGGCGCGCCGTCCACTCTGTATTGGAGGACGCGCTGGCCGGGCGCTGGAACCACCGGCGGCGTACCTTCGCCGAGTTCGACCGTGACCAGCGACAGCGCGGCAGCTACGAAGCGGCCCTGTGGTGGCTGGCCGAGGTCGATGGGGTCCTGTGCGGGTGCTGTCATCGCTCGCGACCCGTCAGAGCGGGCATGGATCGCCTGGCTCGGAGTTCTCGATGCCTACCGCGGCCGCGGCATCGGCACGCAGTTGTTGCGCACCGTCTTCCGGCTCCTCCGGGACCGTGGCCATAACAGCGTGGGCGTCGACGTCGACACCCACAACTCTGCCAGCGCTCTCAGCGTCTACCGGGCCGCCGGGATGAGCGAGCGGGGCACCGCTGACCAGTGGCGCAAGATCTACGCCCACCAGCCTTTCTGACCAATTCAGTTGAGCCTCGGATCTTGCACTCGGCGATCTCGGTCGGCCGGGTGTCCGCGTGCGTGCTGATCTTGTTTCAAATGACCTGTGGAAGCGCGTGGCTCCGCTGCTTCCGCTCGCTCCCGAACGGCGCCGCCGCTACCCCGGGCGGTTGCGCGTTCCGGACAGGGCGGGCCCTCGCGGGCGTCATGTACGTGTTGCGGACCGGTGTCGCGTGGCGCGATGAGCCGCCGAAACTGTGGGCTGCTCCGGAATCACAGCCTGGCGAAGGTTGCGCGACTGGACCGAGGCTGGCGTATGGTCCCGCTTGCACGCCGCCCTGCTGACCGAGTTGCGCCGCGCCGATCTGCTGGACTTGGACGACTGCTCGGTGGACGGGTCGCACGTCCGGGCTCTCAAAAGGGGGATCACGTTGGCCCCTCGCCCGTCGACCGATCCCGTCCCGGCTCCAAACACCATCTGATCGTTGACCGCAACGGAACTCCGCTCGTCGTCACGCTCACCGGCGGGAACCGGCACGATGTCACCCAGCTCCTGCCGCTGCTGGACGCAGTCCCATCGATCCGGGGCCTGCGGGGACGCCCCCGTCGCAAGCCCCGACGCTTGTACGCCGACCGGGGCTACGACTTCGACAAGTACCGCCGCCTGCTGTGGAAGCGCGGCATCAAGCCGATGATCGCCCGACGCGGCGTCGCCCACGGCTCCGGACTGGGCAAGGTCCGTTGGGTCGTCGAGCGCGCCTTCGCCTGGCTGCATCCGTTCAAACGGCTCCGCACCCGCTACGAACGAAAGCCGACCTCCACCAGGGCCTGCTCGAACTGGCCTGCAGTCTCATCTGCCTCCGTCGCCTGCGAACCTCATTCTGAAACGATCAGTTAGGCATGTCATGGCCCCTGTCATGCAGCTCCTCGACATTGCTTCCCCGGAAGAGAACCTCCCGGCCTCCGCGCCCCCTCCGCACTCATGCCGACCCCATGTCCGCCGAACCACGTGAACGAAGAGACGCGCCCCAGGAGAGGGAGCGGCCCAGGTGCATGAGGATTCGACTCAGGGCGTCGGAGTCGGCGGGTTCGGGGAGGCTCGGGGCGAAGGCGGCGCCCGGCTTCGTGCGGTGGGCGCCGTTGGGGACGGCCATCGCGATGAGGAGGGCGGCATCCAGGATGTCGGGGTCCAGGACGAAGGGAAGATCAAGGGCGCGGGCGACGTCCCAGGCGTGGACCACGTAATCGAGGAAGTGGAATCCGATGGCCCGGATCGCCGGGAAGACTGCGTCTGCGCCGAATTCTGGGAGGGCGAATTCCTGCTCCTCCGTGCCGACTTCGACGAATGCGGCCAGGACTGCTTCCGCGGCGGCGAGGTACTGCCCGACGGCTTCCGGCCCCGGCGCCTCAGCCTTCCAGTGCGTCAGGTTGCCGCCGTCGGCCCTCGCCGCGGCCGCGAAACCCCGGTGCTGAGCCGTCATGTGCGCGAGCAGCTCGCCCAGGTTCCAGGCCGAGCAGGGGGTAGGGCGGGTGAGGTCCTCCAACGTCACCCGGCGGACCACGGCGATGCTTTCGCGTACGGCACGGTCGTTGAAAGCCTTCAGGGCCATCAGGTTCATACGCATGAGCTTACGATATGCAGATGCCTACCATAGGTCAACGAGTATCTTCTTCTCCATGACTGGGAACACCACACCCGAAGGGCGCCCTGACCTGGCGGCGATGATCGTCCCTCTGGGTCGCGCTCTGGTGGCCGCCGAGTTGCCGGTGCTGCGCGAACACGGGCTGGCCATGTGGGCGTACGCGGTACTGCTCGGGCTCGACGACGAACCGGTACGGACGCAGGCCGCGCTGGCCCGGGACATCGGTGCCGACAAGACCCGGATCATCGGCGTCCTCGACGACCTGGAAGAACGTGGACTGATCCGGCGGCAGCCTGACCCGGCGGACCGGCGGGCGCGCGTACTCTCCCTCACCCCTTCGGGACGCCGGCTGCGCGACGCGGTCCAGTCAGCGATCCAGCGGCGCGAGGAACGTCTGCTGGCTCGCCTGCCGGAGGAAGACCGACGCGGCTTCCTGAACGCCCTGCGGGTGCTTGCCGCGCTGCCTCCCTCCGAGGTCAGCGGGGACTGAGGACTGTGTAGTCGACGAGCTGGTCGGTCCAGTTGGCGGGGGTCGACATGCAGGGCGCTCGAGACGTTCGGTTCAGAAGGAAGGGCGGAACCGAACTGGGTGCCAGGAGTGTGCACAGCATCCGGGCTTCCAGGGCAAGGCTCGGAGGCCGCCGCGATTGCCCCACGGCTTACAGGGCCGCCCAGTCCAGGCCGCAGCCGCCCGTTCCTCGCCTATCCCCTTGAGCCCGTGCGCAGTCACCACGATCGCGGTGATCGCATCTGCGCGCTTGGTCCAGCCCGAGCAGCTGGACGGCATTCTGACCGCATGGGCCGAGAACCCGCAGTGCCGAGAGGCGTCAGGGATGACTGAGCGGATACACGGTGAAGCTGGCGGCGTGGAAACCGCGGGCTGGCTCGAAGGTGAACAAAGCCCCTTTCACGCCCCAAGATGTCCCGTCGGCCTTCGGTCGTGACGGCCAGGGCGACATAGATCGGCCGGTTCGCCACGGCGCCGTCACGGATCTTCACGTGGATCGCGTCGATGAAGACCACCGGATAGACCGCGTCGAGCGGCCGGTTCTGCCACTCGGACATACCGTCCATGACCTTGTCGGTGATCGTCGAGGTCGTCTGGCGGGAGACCTCGGCGCCATAGACCTCCGCGAGGTGGGCCTGGACCTCGCCGGTGGTCAGGCCCTTCGCGGACAAGGAGATGACCATCTCGTCCACGCCGGACAGGCGCTTCTGCCGCTTACGAACGATCTTCGGCTCGAAGGAGCCGTCACGGTCGCGGGGCACGGATATCTCCACCGGGCCGACATCCGTCAGCACGGTCTTCGCACGGGTTCCGTTGCGGCTGTTCCCGCCGTTCTTCCCGGCCGGATCGTGCTTGTCATAGCCGAGGTGATCGGTGATCTCACCCTCCAGGGCGGACTCCAGCAGCCGCTTCGTCAGCTGCTGGAGCAACCCGCCCTCCCCGGTCAGCTGCAGGCCCTCGGCCTGGGCACGGGACACCAACTCGTCGATCAGCCGGTCATCCACCGCCTTCGACGGCTTCGGCTCAGACGGCTCGACGGTCTCGGCCTCGGTCACGTTCTCACTGGTCATCGGTGCATCCTCCGTGATCGGGAGTTACACCGGACGATTTACAGTCCCCAGATACACGACGACATCGCCAACGGCCGCCTGAAGATCCACCAGTTCTTGGGGCAGTTCAGATCTGTCTCATGAGGTGTCGCTCGGGCTGATGAACGTGTTCCTGGAACACCTCAGCCCGCTGCTATCTCTCGTCTCCCGCGTTGTCTCACAGGGGGATGAAGATGCTGTTGTTCTCGGTGGACTCGAAGGCGGTGACGAATCATCTGGAGAGTCCGGTGCTGTCCGGCGAAGAAGCGGCCGCATCGCTGGAACACCGGTCGATCTCGGACGGGACGCCGATCTACCTGGACGACGGACCGATGATGCCGGTCGAGCCGTTGTGCTCGTGGGGGCGGAACATGTCGTACGCCGATCTGGCTCGGTCCACGCTGAAGGACTACGGACGGATCACGGCCCGATTCGCTGGGCACCAGGAGGGCCGCGGCCGCGATGTTCTGGCGGCCACCGAGTCGGATCTGGTGTCGTTCAAGAAGTTCTGGACCCTGTTGCAGGGACGGCCCATCGGCTCGTCGGCCTGGGGCAAGGAGTCCGGGCTGCTGTAGGCGTCTGGACGCAGCGGCCACAGCCATCGCCGCCCTCTACCACGACAACACCCAACTCCGCCGAGACCTTGCATCCGCCTCTGGTGGCCGCCCCATCCCACTCCGTTAACTCTCCGTGTCCGCCCGGCGCGGAGAGGGTCTCATCGGGCCGTGCAGGGCCGGATCGCGACGAACTCGGCGTAGTGATCGCGGTAGGTCTCCGTGAAGGTGGACGGAGGGCACAGGCTGGCGCGGCGGCTCATGTCCCGGGCGTCCTGCGGCAGGATGAAGCCGGCCTTCCGGTAGTCGCGAAGTTTGTTCTCGAAGGCCTTGGCGTAGGCCCGGTGGCTGCTGAAGCCGAGTTGCTGCACGGTGCGTACGTTGTCGTAGCTGCCGGTGAAGCCAGTGATGAAGCGGGCCTCGCCGAGTTCGACGAACGGCAGCCGGGGTACCAGCCGGCCGGTGCGGTCCTCGGTGATCGCGTTGCCGTTGGCGTCCCGGACGATGGTGTTGTCGCCCGCCGTGCGCAACTGCGTGCTCGTCGGCGGCGGTGACCCCTTGCGGACCCAGTTGTGCCCCTGCAGGAAGTGCGCGCGCAGCGCGGGCACGAAGCTCGCCGGGGTCGTCCCCCTCACCGGGAACGGCACGTTCAGCGGGGCGTCCAGCGGGTCCGGAATGTGCGGGCTTCCCGCGACGACGTAGAACCGGTACCGATTGGTCACGATGCCGCGGTCGGTCAGGTTCGTTGAATCGTCGGCTTCCGAATTTACGATGAGCACCTTGCCCTTGTAGCGGCCGGCGGCGATGTCGGCCTGGGGGTCGAAGCCCTCCGTGGTGATGGGCAGGACCAGGTCGAGCGCGCCTGTGGCATCGCCGGAATGGACCAGACGCAGGAGGGGATACGAGCTGTCGGAGAAGCCTGTGCCGTACCGTCGGGGCAGCTTGCCGACCAGTGGACGCGCGCCGGAGGAGCGGGACGCGAGTGCCCTGGCGAAGTCCGTGATGATCTCGTCGTCGACCCTGGCTCCGTCCTCTTCGACTCCGCCCTCGATGAAGGTGCCGGGCACTGACGGATCGAGGATGCGGTTGCCGAGCGTGCTCCAGCCGACGCCGGCGTGCACGAAGCCCTGGCGGAACAGGAAGTCCCTGTGCAGGTAGACGTTGAGGGCGCCGAGCCCCACCACGAAGTGTGGCGGCTCCACGACAGCGGTGCCGTTGGTGCGGTCCGGATCGGCAGGAGCGCTGATCCGGTAGGGGACGCGGAACCGCCCGGTCGACGTCTCGCCCTCGAACACGCCGTCGTACTGCACGTAGCGAATTCCGCCGAACGAACCGAGGGGCGTGACCACCGGATCGCCGAGTCGGTCCTCGGCACCGCCCTTCGGAATGCTCACCGCATGGCCGGCAGCCCGGCCGGGATGGTGGTCGTGGGGAACGGCCTGGGCGGCCGAAGCCGGAAGGGCCGGCGTCAGCGCGGCCATCAGGAGCGCACCGACCCCGAGAAACGAAGCTCGCCGGAAGCGCGGAGCAGGATCTTTGCATCGGAAACTCAGCCAGAACATCGAAAGCCTCTCCTTCGGCGCCAGGGACACTCGTCCAGGGGCACTGGCGCTGAAGTCAGCCGATCACCCGATGCCCGCGTCGGCCTTTCGGCTTGACCGAAGGAGCGAGGCGTCTCACTCACCTGGCCGATGGAGGCTCGGGCTGTCGCCCTCGTCCCGGCCAGAGTTCAAAGACACCTCTCAGGCGCAGGCCGTACTGAACCTGCCTGATCGGCCCTCGGCGGACCTCACCTGGGCCGTTCCCGGAGAATCTCAGTGAGCAGGTCTGTCCCGCCAGAGCATCGGGTGGGGCTGTTCAGGAAGCGCATCACCGCCCCCGAAACGGGTGAACCGTATCCCCACACCACGAACAGGAGCGACGTCTCGTGAGACATGCGGACCGCGAAGAACACCTCCACGCCCACGACGGATGGACCACCGTCGCCGTCGGCACCTACAACGACGGCCACAGCGTCCACCTCCACGGCGAAGACCACCTACGCCAGTTTGCCCTCATCTACGACAACGAAGCCGAAGCCGTCGCCGAGTTCCACCGCATCCACTCCGTCGCCGTACGCCCAGGCCCCGCCCCGGCCACCGACACCGAACGCGCCGCAGCAGCAGCCCTCACCCCCCTGACCCCGCGCCGCGCTCCCGCAGACCACGACAGCCAAGCCACGGCGCGGGAAGCCCAGCCTGCCGCCGGACCTGTCCACGAAGCCGACCCCCGCGTCGGCGAGACACTGCTGGAGTCCTTCTTCGAAGACAACCGCGACTGGTGGAAAGTAAGGACTTGGTCGGACGAGACCACCGTCGCCTGCCACGAATCCCTGACCATGCGCTTCGAGTTCGACCATGAGGCACGGCACCGCAGCGACGTCCCCTGGAAGGTCGCCGTCTACGACTCCCCGGTCGGTGAACGCAACTGGTACGCCACCATGACTGTTGGCACACCCGTCCCGCTCACACACGCCATGCTGGAGAGCATCTCCGCGTGGCTGCCGCTCCCCAATGCGGAGCCGTACGATGCGCTACGCGAAGCCGGGTGGAGCGCAGCGAGCCACCCGGTCCGGACAACCTGGCGATCCCAGAACCACAGCGTCACCCTGGACCACCTCCCCCATGCCGCTGACGACCAGTGGACCATGTACGGCGGCGATCCGAACAAGCCCGCCTGGGCCATCCACCTCTCCGCAGGCGTCTCCGACGATGTGCTCGCCAGACTCACCGCTGCTGCGGTCGAGATCGCCGAGCCGCTGTCGTCCCGTCCCCAGCGCCCGATAGCCGTGCCAGGCATTTCCCTAGCGGCGCCGCTGCAGCGCCCACGGGTTCGCTGAGCGAAGCGACCCCGACTCCGCAACGGCCTGAAGCCATCACGTGCTGGTGACGACGCTCACCGCCCGCGCTCAGGCAAGCGTGCGGAGCAACTCCTTGGCTGCGGTCTGCGCCTGGGTGGTCAGTGGCGTCAACCGGCCCGAACGACGTTGTGCGCGCTCGATATTGGCGCAGAGCATGAGGCGGGACAGGCGACCGGAGCGGGTTTCGAGAACGTCGGCGAACTCGGTGAGCACCCGCTCGGCGAGCGCGGGCACGGCCAGGGACGCGGACCACAGGCACGCTGCGTCGTAGCCGACCGGTGCCGCCCCCCAGCTCTCCCAGTCCAGCAGGATGAGCTCCGGGGCCGTGACGTTGGCCCAGCCGAGGTCACCGTGCGAGCACGCCCAGTCCGTGACCGTGGTGTCCAGCTCGTCGCCGAAGACCTCCCGGACGCGGGCGGTGAGGTGTTCCTGCCGCAGGCACACCCGCTCCGTGGTGTGACCGGCCAGCCCGGCCAGGGCGTGGCGGAGCTCCACCCACCAGCGTGCTGGGAGGTCTGGTTCCTGGTCAACGCTGCCGGTCGCAGAGACTGCGGAGGTGGAGGCGCGGCTCATCTCGTCGACTCGCCACACCACCCCTCGCTCGGCGTCGTGCCACTGGGAGCCGGCGTACCACCGCGGACGGGGCACTCCCTTGATGGCGACGGACGCCTCGATCCCGGTCCACGCGGCGGAGCTGAGCTGTTCGGGCCGGCACCAGGCGAGGCGGACCCAGGTTCCCGCAGCGGTGGGGAATCCGGCCGTGCCGTTGAAGCGGCTGTAGTGCGCGTGATCGCGATCCAGGACCTGGCCGATCCGCTTCTCCGCTTCGGCGAGGACGTCATCGTGAGCGACGGTCCGTAGATCGTCCATGGTCGGGGTGGGCGGCATGCTGGGCTCCTTCCCTACCGTCCGGCTCCGGCTCGCAGCAGCTCCCGGTACTCGGCGACGACGCCGACGCTGGCCGTGTACCGGACGGCGGCGGCGAGCTCGTCGAGATGCTGCGGGCTGGAGGTGCCCACGGCGATCCGGGAGACGGTGGGCAGGGCAAACGCAGCGGCAAGTCCGGCCTGGATACACGACGCAGACTGTCCAGGTTCAAGGAACATGTTTGCATCGACCTTCGACCAGACCGGATCGTTCGGGTTGCCCGCAAAGGGTGCCATACCCCACCGGTCCCTCGCCCCCAGTTCGGCGGTGAGCCGTTCGGCGGCTCCCAGGACCTTGGCGCGTACGGCCAGCCCGGCCCGAACCATGACCACGTCCGGCGTCACGGACACCGACGGGGCCTCGCCAAGGAGCGGCGCCGGGTTCCAGCTGGCGATGCCCCAGGCCTGGCAGAGCCCGGCCGACTGGCATGTGGCCAGCTCCTCACAGGCCGCCGCCAGCCCGGACGGGTCGTGCTCGGGGTTGTGGAGGAGCACCGTGTCGGGCACCCGGCCCAGCTCGGCCACCGTCTGCTCGACGGCGGTGCGTAGCCGGGTCGGTTCGAGGGTGTGGCCGTCGGGGAAAACACCCGACCTTCGTCGACACCTCGAACCGGCCGAGGAGTTCACCGGCGGTGCGGGCGAGGTTTCGGTGGCCGGCGTAACGGTTGTAATTGAAGGCCGTGTCCAGGGCTGTGCCCCCGGCCGTCAGGGCGTGTTCGAGGAGGGAGCGGGTGGGAGCCACCCGGTATAGCCCGAGGACAATTCGTCGGTCAGCTCCGCGCACAGGCCCTCCCGGATCAGGATGTCGGCGAGCTCCCGGCTGTCGATGCCGGTCTCCACGCCCGCCTGCTCGATGTCCACCGGCTCCCCCGACAGCATCAGCCGCACCGCGGGCTCCGCTTTAGCGTGCAGGGTGACGGTCTTGCCGGAGGCAGTAATTCGGATCTGGTCGTCGTTTGCCTCGATCAGCGGAGGGAAGTCCGTGACGCACACCAAGCCGCTCGGCGCACCGAACAGCCCGGCGGTCTGGACGTGCCGGGCTGCGGGGCCCTCTTGTTCCCGGGCGGCGAGAAACGCCGACGGCGGAAAGTCCTCGCCCAGTTTCGACAGCGCAGCCGTGAGGGTCCGCCCCGGGAGCTGCTGGTCGTCGTTGCTCCACCGGTAAAGGTCTGCACGAAAGGCCTCATCGCGGCGGCACTGGTCGGTCATCCACGTCAGCCAGTTCACGCCGGTGCGCTTGACGAACCCGAACGTCAGGTGGAGTGAGAAGCCGTCTCCCTGATCAGTGCGGGTGGCCTGGTGCCAATGGCCGCGCGGGATGTGCATGACGTCGCCGGTGCGGAGTGTGCCTTGCCAGATCGAGCTGTCGGGCGGGGTGTTGTTCGGTGCGGCGTCCCGGTACATGGGCACCAGCCGAGACGCGCCGCGCACGTCCCACGACTTCTCGCCGGCGACTTGCACGATCACGACATCGTGGTCGTCCCAATGCAGCGCGAACCCGGCCGCATCCTGCGTGGTCAGGTACGCGTTGACCTGGACGAGCTCGCGGGACCACCACTGGAGGGCTCGGCATGCGGCTTCGAGGGCTGGGTCGAAGAAGTCGAGCTCATCGAGGACGAGCGTTGCGCCTTCCTGCATGAGGGCGGACAGGCGGGTCATGTTCGCGAACCGCACGCCCTGGCCCCGGCGTGTGACCGTGTCGGGGGTGGGACAGACCGCGCCGCATGACGGTGTCCAGAAGCCTGGCGGGGGTCATCAGCCGAGCCGGCAGGCCGGTATCGGAAAGGTGGCCCCGGGCGAACGCCCCGCCCATGGGGGCGGGGCCGTTCCAGCCGAGGGCGGTTTCGAGGGCTTCGACGAGCTGGTGGCGCACGGCGTCCTCCGTCGGTTCGGGAGCGGGCCGAGGCCCACCTCTCGCTGGAGGTGGGCCCGGAATGCGGGGCTCGAACTCGGACGGGGTCACGCCTCGGGGTGGTTCAGACCGTCGCGGTCATCCCCGTCGTCGCCGGCCGAGGTTCCGGTGGGGTCGGATTCCTGAGTGTCGAAGCGGTCCTGCACGCGGGCCAGGTGTTCAACCGCGATCAGCAGGGATGAAGTGCCGGTCTCAATGGGCTGCTGCTTGGCCATGGTCGTCTTCGCTCGCTTCCTGTCGAAGTGGGCTGGTGACGTGCTCGGAAGTACGGAACCCTGCCCGCTCGAACGTCTGTACGCAAGACGTGAAACGAGCCCGATCGAGGCATATGGCCGAGCAGCGCCCATGCCCCGCCATGGACGGCCGGGCGATACATAGCGCACGATCCCCGGTTTCCGAAACCGAGGATCGTGCGGAAGATGGAAAACTCCACCGCCCCCCGTGACGTCGAATGGCGCCCGCCGAGGACCCTCACTCTTCCCGCTGCTCGCGAACGCCCCGTTCCGGCGCCCGGCACGTGAAGTCGACGCCGAGCCGAGGACCCCTACGCCGCCGCATAGGACAGCCGGAACAGCTCAACCGCTCGCTCGACGTCCTCCTCCGAGCGCAGCCGTACCTCCAGGTCGCCAGTGCCATGGTGCCCCAGGCCGGTCATGTCCCTTGTGAAGCCCGGCACGAGGTCAACCGCCGCGGGGGCGGCTTTGAGGTACACGAGGAGCTTGTCCTG
Organism: Streptomyces sp. NPDC029216; assembly: GCF_040648015.1. Taxonomy (NCBI): domain Bacteria; kingdom Bacillati; phylum Actinomycetota; class Actinomycetes; order Kitasatosporales; family Streptomycetaceae; genus Streptomyces; species Streptomyces sp. NPDC029216. The sequence goes on from NZ_JBEZWL010000118.1 coordinate 14,215, forward strand.
CCGTGGCGTCACACAGGCGAAGTTCCGCAGCCGCTGGTAGGCGTCGTACTGCTGGCGCCTGACCTTCTTGACATCCTCCCCCAGCCCCAGAAGCAGCTCGTCCACCGCCGACGCCACGTACGCAATGGCGGCAGGCGACGGCTGGGTGGGCGGGGTGCCGGCAGTACCGATGCGGCGAAGGCGCGTGGGCGCTTTGGCCCGTGTGGCGACCGAAGCAGCGACCGTCTCCAGCGCGATGTGGTGTTCGCCGTACAGGCGATAGCGGACCAGGTCGATCGAGCGGCGGTGCTCCCGCACCGCGTGAAGGTCGTAACGGGTGAAGTCGTCGGCGATGCAGATCAACCGGGGTGCGCTCCACAGCACCTGCGAGGCCGCGGTCGCCCCGAGACGCTCACGCACCAGCGCTTCGAACTCGGTCCGGTGGTCCACCAGCCATGCCATATAAAACAGGCCCTGGTTGATCACCCCCGGGTCCGTCGCACGCTTGTACTCGACGATCACCGGGGCACCATTCTCATCGAGGCCCAACGAGTCGATGCGCCCGCCATGCACCGAGCCGGTGAAGTACTCAGTGGCGAGGAACCTCACCCCGAGCATGGACTCCATCGCCCCCTCCACGAGGGCCTGCACCTCTGCCTCTTCATCGACCAAACGCGGCGCAACCTCCGTCACACCGCCCTGCGTGCTGAACAACCTCAGCGTCGACACCCCCCACCGTCGACCTCCCCCAACCCAAACGCCTTCGCAAGTATTTCCGAAGACGGCAGATCCACAACGTCAATTACGGAGCGTGCCCGCACTCTAGGGCCTGTGCGATGTCGTGATCAGTCGGAGATCGTCGATCCAGGTCATCGTGTCTCGCGGCACAGCGGCACCATCTCCTGGCACACGAGCCACAACGACCGCCCGTACGAGGCGCTGGCCAGCTCTGTCGGCGCTTTGCCCGGCCATCGCCTCATGAACGGCCCTGAAGTCCAGTTTGCCGAGCAGAACCAGACGACGCCCGAGACAACCTAAAGAGCTACTACCGCGCGGGAGGTGCCAGCGATGTTGGCACCTCCCGCAGTGGCGCACACCGGCGGGCGACGACTTACTTCTTCCGCTGCTCGAAGAAGTAGCGAAGAAGCACCAACAGCACCTTCCGGGCATCCTCACGGCGCTTCTCGTGACGGGACCACACGGCGACCATCGCGACCGTCACCACGGCGAAGAGCATGACCATGGGAGCCACGAAGACGACGATGACCGCGACCATAGGGTCGATGAAGGCGAGGAACGACGCGGCCAGGAAGATCAGGGTTTTGAACAGCACGATGAGACCCCTTCAGGGTCTCGGAGTGCCACCACCGATAAGTCCGCGACTAACTGCCGCCGGCGTCGTCATGAAGATATTGGGAAGGACGGCCGAATGCGTTGCCACTCTGGCTTCAGCAGTGTGCCTTCCTTACCAGGAGCCCATAGTAGAGCCCGGGCCCTGCCCTTCTCGCGGCACTCCTCGTAATGAGGCCGCAGCACCTGGAAGTCCAGGCACAGCTCGATGGTCTTGATGACACCGCCCTCGAACCGCGAGACGAGCTTCGCGGAGTCCTCGCCGGACTGCGGCGCCAGATATACGGCGTCCCGTTCGTAGTAACGATCATGCCCGGGGGCCGGACACCCCGGAACACTGCAGGCCCCCTCGAAGCTGCGTGGCACGAGTGCCCGTTTGAACTGCATCGACACCATGTCGACTCGGGCCGGTTCGATCAGCAAGGCGTACTTCTCCGAGTCCGTCGGCAGAACCGCTGCATAGGCACGGACCCTGTTGCATCGGCCGCCCTTCGCTGAGCAGCGGATCTCAAAGGCGACTGGCAGCTGGAGGTCACCAAGCTGGACGGTCTCGCGCTTCGCCGACTTCTCCGAACCAGGCAAGAGCACTCCCATTCCTCGCTCCGGCCCGGGCTGCATGACTCACCCGTCCGAGCGACTGACTGCACATCCCCCGGACATCCCAAACATGTCCGCTATGTTCAACCGCAGGCTACTCCCCTCTACAGATGCCCTCGGCCGGAAAAGTCCCGCCCGGGCCACTCGAGCATGTGCGCGGTCATCGCCTCCGACGCCACGAGCACCTCCTCAGCCACTGCGAAGGCGAGGCACTGGAAGAAGGGCGGCCCGGTGGTGCTGCCCCCGGCAACGCCGGGCACCGGGCCCCACCCAGGCACGCCATATCGGCTTGGGCCACCCGCACCCTAGCCGCGCACCCTCCGCCTTAAACGGGCAGGGTCATCAGCCGCAGCCCGGGATGATTGCAGCAATACAAAACCGCGCAGTGCGACTCGCTTGGTCGCACTGCGCGGCTTCAGGTCGCGGGGACTCAGGCAAGATGGGATCTCGTCACTCGGCCTCCGAGAGGCCGATCTGCTCAGCGAACGCCTGGTACGCCGGCTCGTCGTAGAGGACGAACCTGACCTCCTCGACGTTGGTCTCGGCGCCCCGCACGGCCTCTACGGCGATGCGAGCAGCATCTTCCATGGGCCATCCGTAGGCCCCGGTCGAGATCGCCGGGAAGGCGACTGTCCGTGCCCCCAGCTCGTCGGCAACCCTCAGTGACTCGCGGTAGCAGGATGCCAGCAGCGACGGATCGCTCCCGGAAACCTGATACACCGGGCCGGTGCGGTACTTGAACGCGATCGCGTCAATCACCTGCCGGTGATCCCGCCACCGCCCGCCCCGCTTCGGCGTCCGATCCGGCAACAACGGCTCGATCCGCGCCCACAGGCGCAGGTCGGGTGGTCATTAACGTTCCGGCTCCCGCCCGGGGATGTGGCGACGAGAGCCCGCGGTGGCGCCGGCCGGCCGATCACTGCGTTGCGTCGGCCTCCGTCCGGGCTTGTTCGGTCTCCGCGCGCAGGCCGGGGACTGCTGGGTGGTTGGGGCCATTGACGCGCAGGACGTCGGCGAGCAGGTGCTCGAAGGCCGCCGCGGCCTCCGCCCGGTACTCGGCCTGCCGGTAGGCACGGGCCAGACGGCCGCGCGCATCATAGACGTCGACGTGGTCCGGGTGCCGGATTCGCAGATATGTATTCAGGTTGGCGCGAAGCGGCTCGATCGCGTCGGCGAATCGTCCCACGTCGTGGTAGGCCGTGGCGAGGTCCGTGCGGACGGTGATCGTCACCGGGTGGTCGGGTCCGCAGATGGGATTGATTCCGGCGAGCGCCCGTTCGTACCACTCGAGGGCCTGCTGCGGATCGCCCGCTTCGTGGTAGGCGACGCCCAGGTCGGACATCCAGCCGAACGTCTGCAGGTGGTCGGCGCCGAAGTAGCGCTGATGCTCGGTGAGCAGCTGCCGGCCGAGGGTGATGGCCTCCGGGTGGCGGCCGGTGTCAAGGTAGGCGGTGAACAGCTCCACCGCGCGCTTTCTGGTGTCCTCGTGCCCTGGCGCCAGGGCACGCCTGCTGCCCTCTACGGTCTCCTCCAGTAGGGCCACAGCCCGCTCCATCTGCCCGTCGGCACGGTAGGCCTTGGCCAGGCCGTGCCGGGTGGACAGTGTTCGCGCGGCGTTGTCCGGGCCCAGCGTGCGGTCGTAGCCGGCCAGGGCCCGCTGGTAGTAGGTGATCGCCTCGGTGTTGCGTCCGGCGGCACGGTAGGCGGCAGCGAGTTGCTCGCAGGTTTTCAGCGTGCGAGAGTCCTCCGGACCGAGTGCCGTCTCGTAGCCGTTCAGGATGTCCTGGAACTCGCGGATGTGGGCTTCCCACATGGGCTCGGCGTCATCCTTCATGGGCCGGGTTGCGAGGGCGGCCCCCCGGAGCACCGCATAGTTGGCGCGCAGTTTCAGTACATCTACGTGACCGGGCCCCAGCCGTCTGGCTGCTTCGACGACGTGGTCGTGGAGATGTCGAACAAACTCGGCGTTCACCTCAAGGACGCCGTCCTCACCGTCCTCGTTTTCCTCGGTGGTCATACGGATCATCCTCGGTCGTCGCCTGCGTGGTCGGATCGGTGGGCGGCCATCGTTCGCATCAGGTCCAGTAGGGCGTGCAGCTCGGGTGAGGGTGCTTCGAACGTCTCCAGGGCCGCCAGATCCCGTTCCGTCAGCGATGCCACGGGGCGGTGCGGCCAGGCTGTCGGGTGGTGCAGGTCGTGGACGGTAGTGACGAATGACGAGCGGAGCCGGCCAAGGGGTTCGGAGAGCGTGTGGCCGTATCCGCTGTGGAAGAGGTAACGTCCGTCCGATGACGCGGTCATGGCCTGCACCGTGAAGAGACGGTCGGTGACAAACCGCGGCGGGGGCACCGGCGCCAGGGTGGAGCTGTCGAAAAGGACCAGCTCGCCTTCCCCCGGAGCCCACCCGCCGGTAATCCGCCACCCCGGCAGGGCGAAAAGCTGCTCGATCGGGGGCACTTCCTCGGCGTAGGCGATCAGACGGCAGTGTCCGTCGATCAGCTGCCAGCGGCACAGCTGACGGCCGGTGCCTATGGTGAGCACCTCGTCCGGGGCCGGCATCGCCAGGCTGGTGATCTCGCCGTGTTCCGGATGGACTGTGTCTCGTGCGAGAACGGAACCCAACAAGGTGTCCGCGACGATAAGCCGGTTGCCGTGGGCGAAGGCGGCGCGGGTACCAGTCGGGTCCACCGCCAGGCAGTTGCCGCGAGGGAGCCCCATCGGGAGCAGATCGACGGCGTACAGATCACCTCGTGTGCCCACCATTACGGTGGGGTCCCGGACCAACCCGATCAGGAACCCGTCCGAGGTGGCCGCACCCGCCGCGCCGCGCAAGGCGTTTCCGGAGGCGATCACCTCCTCGGCCCCGCTGGTGTACCGCACAAGGTCCACCGGAGCGCCGCTTCCCCGGTCGGCGTGACGCACGGCCAGGATGTCGTCGGCCACGCATACAACGGCCTCGTGATCCGCCCCGCCCCGGTACAAAGGGTGGCGCCGCCCGGTGTCCAGATCCAGCAGCTCCAGCCGCAGGCCGCCCTCCTCGGAAGCGGTGAACGCCATCCGCGGCCGGCCGAAGGCGAACGACACCAGGCGGGCCGAGGTCAGGACGCACGGGACCTGTTGGGCCCCGGCCGGAGCACAGGCTTCGGCGAGCGTGTCGGCCGTGCGCAGGTCGACCGAGGCCAGCCGCCGCATCAGCGTCTGCCCGGCCGACTCCGGTGGCTGCCAGTGCTCGTCGGAGAACCGGCGCACCAGCCGTATGGCGTCCAGGACGGGAACCTTGCAGACCAGGTCCCACAGCTGGGGCCACTGTCCAGCCCCGGCGAGCCGCTCGCCCACCTCGTCGATCTCCCGTTCGGTGCCCCACGGCAGCCGCTCCTGAGGACCTTCGGAGTGACGCAACAGGTACATGGCTGCTACTCGGCTGGCAACAGCCTCGTCGTTCGGCGAGGACGACTGCTGGTAGAGCGCGATCGCCTCCTCTGCGGAGGCGCGGGCCTCGGCGTGTCGCCCGGTCTCCGCAAGCATCACGGTCAGCGTGGCCACGGCCTCCTTGAGGTTCCGCTGGTAGTAGTCGGGGTGCGCTCGAGCCAACTGTCGGTAGAGGTCGACCGCCTCCGTTGTGGGTTCCACTGCGGAAGCCGTCCGCCCTGCCTCTCGTCGCACCCGGCCCAGCGTAAACAGGGCGTTGGCCAGGACCTGAGGAGCACTGCCGGGGTACAGGAAGAAGGCTGAGCGGGCGCCGTCCACCGCTGCCTCGCTCGACTCCACGGCTTCCTCTTGGCGGCCGACCCGGACCAGGAACTCGCCATGTGCAGTCAGCAACCTCAAATGCGACGGATAGTTGGCCCAAAACGCCGACAGGTCGGTGTCTCGAAGGTCGTTGTGGAGCGCGATGGCCTCTTCGGTCAGGGAAAGCGCCTGGTCGATGTCGCCGATTGCCGCGAGCGTCTTGGCCATCACGTACAGCAGGTGGGGCAGGAACGTGGCACGCCCGGGCTCGGCAGGTGCCATGGACCGGCACAGGGCCAAGGCCTCCTCCAGAACCGCACGGGCACCAGCGTGCCGACCACTGTTCGCCACATGGACACCGAACTGAGCGAGGGCCGCCATCAGGTCTCGTCTGTACTCGGGCCCCTCCCGCGCCAGTCGGCGGAACAACGCGACGGCCTCCTCTGCGGCAGCCGTGGCGTCCTCCCATCGGCCGGCTGCGCCATACCGCTCGCCGAGTTCGACGAGCAGGGCGGCCCGAGCCGCCTCGTCGGTGGTCGCCTCCAACTGGTCGGCCACCACCCGCCCGCCGAGATCGCCGACGCCGACAGCCACTCCGGCCGCCTGCGTGTTCCGCAGGGGCCCATACACATTCGTGAGTACTTCCGGGTCAACGTTCTCGATCGCGGCCAGCGAGGACAGCACCGCACTGCCGCCGGCCTCGGCGAGTTCGGGCTCCCGCAGCAGCAGCGGATACAGCACCCGTTCGCCGACGTGCGGCCAGCGTTCGGTGGCCGCGGCAAGAAAGGCCAGAGCACGCCCGGTCCACGGTACGGGCCTGCCGAAGCGCTTCTCGACGACGGTGTGGGCCGCGGTGACCGACCACAGGTCGGTCGCATACCCGGTGACGGGGCTGCCCGGCAAGCTCAGCGCCAGGAAGTCCTCGGCCAGCCGATCCGGCAGCAGGGGTTCCAGCACGTTCGTCCGCCCCGGCAGTGCGGGCGGGTAGCAAACGGCGTGGTCGCTGAGCGCCTGCCCCGGCCTCTCGAACATCAGCGCGCCCAGAAGCTTCTCGGCACGCTCGCTCCGCAGCGGCCCGGTGAGGACCGCGGTGAACACCACCCGGCCCAGAATCCGGTCCGATGTTCGGAAGTCCAAGCCGTGCGCGCGGTTCTCGTGCAGTTGCCTCCAGTTCTCGTGTTCCCGGTCGAGCAGGTAGCCGGTGAGGCCGAGCATGTCCGTCGGCGGGGTACGGCCGCTTGCCAGGGCGTCCACCGCAACCAGGGCGGCCATGTGCACCGACAGGGTCAGGCCGAAGTCCGGGTGAGCCAGGTCGACCGGGCAGGCGACGTCGCCCGGGGCCCGGTCGGGGTAGTGGCGGGCGAAGCAGGCTCGGGCGGCGCGGAACATACGGTCGCGGGTGCCGGGCTCTCCCGGCAGCGGCGCAAGCGGCTGGTCGGTGGTCTCCACCCCGAGGCGCAGCCGGTTCAGTGCCCCGCGTAAGGCCGACCAGCCCTGGACGGACCGGGCCAGTAGCAGCACCCGTACCGATACCGACTGACGCAGCAGACCGTTGCGGAACAGCCAATTGAGGTGTCCCATCGGCCACCGGTCGGCGTAGTCCACCAGGAGGAGCACCCCGCGGTGACCACGCACCCGCATATCCTGACTGCCCTCGGCCGGCGGGTGCGTGTCGGTACCGTGCACCGCGTGGACCACGAGCCACCCGGTTTCCTCGCATTCAGCAGCGAATCGGGCCGCCAGCCGGGTCTTGCCCTGCCCGCCGGCGCCGTGCAGCCAGCGCACCGCCAGCCGTGCCGGAGAATCCCGCCAGTCGATCAGGTCGGCCAGCTCGCCTTCCCTGCTGGTGAAGTCCACCACCTCAAGCCGGGCATCCAGCATCCGGCTCGGCTGTGCCCGCAGCCAATCGGACCGTTGAGCGGTGGCCTTCAGGTGCCGAAGGAGCAGGTAGAGCGGACTGCCATCGCCGAACACATGGATGTCCGCACCCACCACGCCGTACGCGAAGCCACCGACCGCCCGGACCTCCTGGTGGACGTCCTCCGGTAACGATCCACCTTCACCGGAGAAGGTCACGTCTCGTCCCCCCGACGGGGAGCATCCGACGAGGGCCGGGACTCGTCGGCTTGACGATAGACGATGTTGCCGCCCTGGACGGCGAACTGGGTGGCACTGCCGTGCGCGATGTTTGTCTGCACCCACAACTGCTGACCGCCGGGCAGCAGCGGGCCGGTCCGCTCGACCAACTCGCGGAACTCCTCCACCGCCCCCGGATGCTCGGTCAGCAGGGCGAGCACCCGACGCCGCCACACCGGCACCAGCTCACGGCGGACCTCGCCGACCTCCTCGACGTCCGTTGAGCCGACCGTGCGGGCGTCCTCGTCCAGCATCGCCATCACACCGGTCTCCCGGTCCGGGTCGTGTCGCCGGAACAGCCGGGCCACGCCTTCCCGGGTGCCCTGCCAGAGGTCGGTGGTCATCGCCGAGACGAGTGTCGTCGCTCCCGCTCCTGCCAGCGCTGCCAATGACTCCGCGATCACAGCACCCCCACCGCTTCCCCAAGACGGACCATGACTGTATCCACCTCCATGATGCCCCGGCGGCAGTCATACTCACCTTGCCCTGGAGACCCGGGGTGGTTCGAAGGCCAGGTCACACGAATCAAGCTGATCAAACGCAGGTCATACGGGGCAGGTCATACGGGCGAGCGTCCATCTCGCTACCGCGAACCCTCGTCCTCGCCCAGCCACCGTGATCGTCACAAAATATGGGCCACAGCCCGATTCAGGAAGCGCTTCACCGCCCACGAAATGGGTGAACCGCATCCGTACGCCACGAACAGGAGCCACGGCTCGTGAGACGTGCGGACCGCGAAGAACCTCTCCACGCCCACGACGGCTGGACCACCGTCGCCGTCGGCACCTACAACGACGGCCACAGCGTCCACCTCCACGGCGAGGACCACCTGCGACAGTTTGCCCTCATCTACGACAACGAAGCCGAAGCCGTCGCCGAGTTCCACCGCATCCACTCCGTCGCCGTACGCCCAGGCCCCGCCCCGGCCACCGACACCGAACGCGCCGCAGCGGCAGCCCTCACCCCCCTGACCCCGTGCCGCGCTCCGCGACGTCGTCACCAGGCCCGATCGCGGGCCGGCCATTACCGGTGGCAAGCAGCCCAGGCATGACCGAGCGGTTCAGTCGGCGAGTTCCGTCAGGTACGGCGCTCGGTATTCGGTCCGGATCACCGCGCGCACGGGGTCCAGTCACCCGGCGGTGGCCAGGCGGCGCCGAAGCTCCTCTTGCGAGACGTCTTCCACGTGGGTCAGAAATACCCACATGTGACCTGAAGGGTCCTTGAGGATGACGGTGCGGTCACCGTGGAACATGTCCTTCGG
>NZ_JBEZWL010000119.1:0-23153 GCF_040648015.1 Streptomyces sp. NPDC029216
GCCCCGCCGCAGTCGGCGCCGTCCTGCGGCTCGCCCCGGGCGCCGCCCCGCTGCTGCGCCGCCTCCCCACCGGCCTGCACGCGCTGCGCGCGGCCCACGACAGCCTCGTCCGGGGGGAGAGCACCCTCGCCCTGGCCGCGGGCCCCGGCGTAGGCCTGCCGGGCGCGCCGGACCCCGCGCCCGGCGGCTACGGCGCCGTCGTACTGAAGCCCCTCGCGGCCGCCCGCACCGCCGGCGACCGGGTCCTCGCCGCACTCGACCCCGAAGGCGGCTTCACCGCCACCACCGACCTCGGCTGGGACGCGGCCCCCGACACGGCCCCCGACGTCTCTGCCGTCACCGGCCCCGACGCTGCGGCCGGCACCGGCACCGACGTCTCCGCCGTCACCGATGCCGACGTCACCGACGCGGCGGCCGCCAGCGCCCCCGACGCCGACCGCGGCACCTGCGCCGACGTCTCCGCAGACAGCGGCTCCTACGCCTCGGCCGGCACCGGCGCCGAGGTTTCCGTCGCAACCGGCGCGCACCCCGGCGGCGGATCTGACGGCCGCGTCGAGGGGCCGCTGCCGTGGATCCTCTCCGCGGCCGGGCCCGAGGCCCTGCGCGCCCGGGCCCGGCAGTTGCACGAGCACCTCGCCGCCCACCCCGGGCTCGACCCGGCCGCCGTGGGGCGGGCCCTCGCCACCACGCGGCACCGCTTCACGCACCGCGCCGTTCTCCTCGGCGACGGCCCCGCACAGCTCCTCGACGCGCTGGCCACCCTCGCGGACGGCGGATTCGCCGCCGACGTGGTCCGCGGGACCGCCGCCGGCCGCCCGGCCGCGTTCGTCCTGTCCGGCATCGGTGGACAGTGGCCCGGTATGGCCGCGGAACTCCTCGACTCCTCAACGGAGTTCCGTGCCGCGGCCGTGCGCTGCGAGCAGGCCCTCGCGCCCTTCACCGGCTGGCTCCTGACCGACGTGCTGCGCGGCGTCCCCGGCGCCCCCGGCCTGGACACCCCCGACGTCATCCTGCCCGCCACCTTCGGCGTGCAGATCGCCCTCGCCGAGACCTGGCGGGCCTACGGGGTCCGCCCCCGGGCCTACGCCGGCCACAGCGTCGGCGAGGTCGCCGCCGCCCACCTGGCCGGTGTCCTCACCCTGGAGGACGCCGCCCGGACCGTCCACGCCTGGGGCGACGCCCTGGCCGAACTCGCCGCACGCGACGGCGGCATGCTCGCCGTGAGTCTGCCCGGCCACCGGCTCCAGGAGCGGCTCGCACCCTGGGCGGGCCGGCTGGCCGTCGCCGCCCAAAACGGCCCCGAGTCCCACGTCGTCTCCGGCGACGGCGACGCCGTGCGCGCACTGCGCGCCGAGCTGGAGGGCGAGGGCATCCGCTGCGGCGGCGTACGCCTCGGTGCCGCCGCCCACTCGGCGCACGTCGACGCCGTCCGCGACCGGATCCTCTCGGCCCTCACCGGCCTCGCCCCCCGCACCGGCCACACCCCGCTCTACTCCTCCGCCGCCGGCGGCATCGTCGACGGCCGCACCCTGGACGCCGGCTTCTGGTGCGAGGCCCTGCGCCGCCCGGTCCGCTTCGAGCAGACCACCCACGCCCTGCTGGCCGACGGCCACGAGGTCCTCGTGGAGATCGGCCCCCACCCCTCGCTGACCGCCGCCATGCAGGAGACCGCCGCGGCCGCCGGACGCCACGCCGTCACCATCGCCACCCTGCGCCGCGGCCAGGGCGGCCCGCGCCGCCTGCGCACCGCCCTCGCCGAGGCCTGCGTCCAGGGCGTGGACGTCGACTGGGCGAACGCCTTCCCCACCGCCCCCGCAGGCCGGATACAGCTGCCGACGTACCCCTTCCGACGGTCCGCCGCACCCGTAGCCGACGACGGGCCGGCCCCGGCCGGCCGGCTCGCCCTGCTGCCCGGGGCCGAGCGCGAGCGCACCGCCGCCGCGCTCGTCCGCTCCCTCACCGCCGCCCTGCTGGGGCTGCCGGGCCCGGACGCCGTCGCCCCCGGACAGGCGTTCCGTGACCTCGGCCTGGACTCCGTCACCGCCGTCGAGCTCCGCAACCGGCTGAACGAGGCCACCGGACTCGTCCTGCCGCACACCGTCGCCTTCGACCACCCCACCCCGGCGTCCCTGACCGGCCGGATCCTCGCCGAAGCCCTCGGTACCCACGAGGAACCCGCCGCCGCCGACACCACGGCCGTCGCCTGGGACGAACCCGTCGCCATCGTCGCCATGAGCTGCCGCCTGCCCGGCGGCGCCGACACCCCCGAAGCGCTGTGGCGGCTGCTCGAAGAGGGCGGCGACGCCGTGTCCGCCCTGCCCGCCGACCGCGGCTGGGACGTCGAGGGCCTCTACGACGCCGAGCCCGGCCGCCCCGGCCGCTACTACCAGCGCGAAGCCGGCATGCTCCCCGAAGCGGCCTCCTTCGACCCGGAGTTCTTCGGGATCTCCCCGCGCGAGGCCCTCGCCATGGACCCCCAGCAGCGGCTCCTCCTGGAGACCGGCTGGGAGGTCCTCGAACGCGCCGGCATCGACCCCGCCACCCTGCGCGGCACCCGCACCGGCACCTTCGTCGGCGCCATGAACCAGGACTACGGCCCCCGCCTCCACGAGGCGCCCGAGGACATCAGCGGCTACCTGCTGACCGGCAACAGCGTCAGCGTCGCCTCCGGCCGCCTCGCCTACACCTTCGGCTTCGAGGGCCCCGCCGTCACCGTCGACACCGCCTGCTCCTCCTCCCTCGTCGCCCTGCACCTGGCCGCCCAGTCGCTGCGCACCGGCGAATGCTCCCTGGCCCTGGTCGGCGGCGTCACCGTGCTGCCGACGGCCGGGTCGTTCGTCGAGTTCAGCAAGCAGCGTGCGCTGGCCCCGGACGGCCGCTCCAAGGCCTTCTCCGCCGACGCCGACGGCTTCGGCCTCGCCGAGGGCGCCGGCATGGTCCTCCTGGAGCGGCTCTCGGACGCACGCCGGGCCGGCCACCGGGTGCTGGCCGTCCTGCGCGGCTCCGCGATCAACCAGGACGGAGCCTCGAACGGGCTCACCGCACCCAGCGGCCCCGCCCAGCAGCGGGTCATCCGGCAGGCCCTTGCCAACGCCGGGCTGACGGCCGCCGACGTGGACGCCGTGGAGGCCCACGGCACCGGCACCCGGCTCGGCGACCCCATCGAGGCACAGGCCCTGCTGGCCACCTACGGCCGGGGCCGGCCCGAGGACCGGCCGCTGTGGCTGGGCTCCCTCAAGTCCAACATCGGCCACACCCAGGCCGCCGCGGGCATCGCCGGCGTACTGAAGTCCGTACTGGCCCTCCAGCACGGCGTCCTGCCCAGGACCCTGCACGCCGAGGTCCCGTCCCCGCACGTGGACTGGACCGCCGGCCAGGTCAGGCTGCTCACCGACGCCGTGGACTGGCCCGCGGCCGGCCGTCCCCGCCGCTTCGGCGTCTCCTCCTTCGGGATCAGCGGCACCAACGCCCACGCCATCATCGAAGAGGCCCCCACCGACCCCCCGGCGACGGACACGCCCCAGCCCGCCCAGGCCACTTCGGCCGAAGCCCCCGTGGCCCAGGCCCCAGCCGCCGGAGCCCCCGTCGTGCCCTGGATCCTGTCGGCGCGCAGCCCCGAGGCGCTGGCCGCCCGGGCCGAAGCACTCCTCGCGCACACCGCCGCGCACCCCGGCAGCCGCCCCGCCGACCTCGGCCACGCCCTCGCCACCACCCGTACGGCCTTCGAACACCGCGCCCTTGTCGTCGGCGCCACCGAAGCCGAACTCACCGAGGGCCTGCGCGCCCTCGCCGCCGGCGGTTCCACGCCCCGCACCGCCCGGGGCACGGCCGCCGACGGGCGCCGCGTCGCCTTCGTCTTCCCCGGCCAGGGCTCCCAGTGGGCCGGCATGGCCGTCGGACTCCTCGACTCCTCCGCCGTCTTCCGCGAGCGGATCGCCGCCTGCGGCCGGGCCCTGGCCCCGTACGTGGACTGGTCCCTGGAGGACGTCCTGCGCTGCTCCCCCGGCGCACCCGCCCTCGACAGCGCGGACGACGTGGTCCAGCCCGCCCTGTGGGCCGTCATGGTCTCCCTCGCCGAACTCTGGCGCTCCTTCGGCGTCGAACCCTCCGCCGTCATCGGCCACTCCCAGGGCGAGATCGCCGCCGCCGCCGTGTCCGGCGCCCTCGGCCTCGACGACGCCGCCCGCGTCGTCGCCCTCCGCAGCCGCCTGCTCGCCCGCCTCGCGGGACTCGGCGGCATGGTCTCCGTACCCGAACCCCTCGCGGACGTCACCCGGCGACTGACCCCGTGGGGCGAGCGCCTCGGCATCGCCGCGGTCAACGGACCCCGCTCCACCGTCGTCTCCGGCGACGCCGACGCCCTCGACGAACTCCTCGCCGCCTGCACCGCCGACGGGGTCCGCGCCAAGCGGGTCCCCGTCGACTACGCCTCCCACTCCGCGCACGTGGAGCTCATCGAGGCCGAACTCGCCGAAGCCCTCGCCGGCATCACCCCGCTCACCCCGAGCGTGCCGCTCTACTCCACCGTCACCGGCGAACCCGTCGACTCCGCCGCCCTCGACGCCGCCTACTGGTACACCAACCTCCGCACCACCGTCCGCTTCGAACCCGCCGCCCGCCGCCTCATCGCCGACGGCCACCAGGTCCTCGTCGAATGCAGCCCCCACCCGGTGCTCGCCCTCGGCCTCCAGGAGACCGCCGAGGACGCCGACACCACCGTGGACGTGGTCCCCTCGCTGCGCCGCGGCGACGGCGGCCCCGACCGCTTCCTCACCTCCCTCGGCGAGGCCTGGACCCGGGGCGTTCCCACCGACTGGGCCGCCGCCTTCGCCGGGCTGCACCCGCGCCCCGCCGACCTGCCCACCTACCCCTTCCAGCGGCGCCGCTTCTGGCTCGACACCACCACGCCCGCCACCCCCGCGACCGGCGCGGGCCACAGCGAGGAGGAGGCCCGCTTCTGGGCCGCCGTCGAGAACACCGACGTCCGGGCCCTGACCAGCTCCCTGGACCTGGACCCCGACGCCTCCCTCGACAGCATGGTCACCCGGCTCGCCGACCGGCGCCGCCGCTCCAACCAGACCGCACGGATCGACAACTGGCGCTACCGCCTCACCTGGACCCCCACCGAAAACCGGGCCCGGCGCGGCAGCCGCGCCCCCCTCACCGGCACCTGGCTGCTCGTCACCACCACCGCCCGGCACGACAGCGCCACCGCCACCGCCGTCCACGAGGCCCTCACCGCCTGCGGCGCCCGCGTCGAACGCATCCCGCTCGACCCGGCCGCCCACCCCGACCGGCAGACCGTGGCCGCACTCCTCACCGACCGGCTCGACCGGGCCGACCTGGCGGCCGACGCGGTCACCGGGGTGCTCTCCCTGCTAGCCGAAGACCCCGCCGACGCACCCGGACACCACGTGCCGGCCGCCCTCGCCGCCACCCTCGCCCTCGTCCAGACCCTCGGCGACACCGGCATCGGCGCCCCCCTGTGGTGCGCCACCTCCGGTGCCGTGGCCACCGGACCCGCCGACCCGCCCCGCCACCCCGCCCAGGCCCAGATCTGGGGCCTCGGCCGGGTCACCGGCGCCGAGTACCCCCAGCGCTGGGGCGGCCTGGTCGACCTGCCCGAAACCCTCGACGCACGCGCCCTCGACCTCCTGACGGGGCTCCTCGCCGACCCCGGCGGCGAGGACGAGCTCGCCGTCCGCGCCACCGGCACCCTCGCCCGGCGCCTCGTCCGCGCCCCCGCCGACCCGGCCGCCCCCGCCGGCGAGCACACCCTCGCCCGCCCCCACGGCACCGTCCTGGTCACCGGCGGCACCGGCACCCTCGGCGCCCACGTCGCCCGCTGGCTCGCCCGCTCCGGTGCCGCCCACCTGGTCCTGACCAGCCGCAGCGGCCCCGACGCCGAAGGCGCCGCCGAACTCCGCGAGGAACTCGCCGCCCTCGGCTGCCGCGCCACCCTCGCCGCCTGCGACGTCAGCGACCGCGCCGCCCTCGCCCGGCTGCTGGGCTCCCTGCCCGCCGAACACCCCCTCACCGGAGTCATCCACACCGCGGGCACCCTCGACGACGGCGTCCTCGACGGCATGACCACCGACCGTCTGGAACACGTACTGCGTCCCAAGGCCGAGGCCGCACTCCACCTGCACGAGCTCACCGCCGGCCACGACCTCGACTTCTTCGTCCTGTTCTCCTCCATCGCCGGCGTCGTCGGCAACGGCGGCCAGGGCGGCTACGCCGCCGCCAACGCCTTCCTCGACGCCCTCGCCCACCAGCGCCGCGCCCAGGGCCTGCCCGCCACCGCCATCGCCTGGGGCTCCTGGGGCAGCGGACGCATGATGGGCCGCCACGCGGAGGAACACCTCACCCGGCGCGGCATCCTCCCCATGCCCGCCGACCTCGGCATCGCCGCCCTGCGCCGTGCCATGGAGCACGAGGACACGGCCGTCACCGTCGCCGACATCGACTGGGAACGCTTCGTCCGCGCCTTCGCCCACACGGGTGACTACCCGCTCCTGCACCGCCTCCCCGAAGCCCGCCGGATCCTCGAAGGCCCCGCCGCGCCCGCAGGCGCCGGCCCCGCCGCCGGCGGCCCCGGGCTCGCCGGGCAGCTGGCCGCACTCCCCGGCCCCGAACGGCTCCGGGCCCTCGTCGAGCTCGTCCGCACCCAGGCCGCCACGGTCCTCGGCCACTCCGGCGCCGACGCGGTCCAGCCCCAGCGGGCCTTCCGCGACACCGGATTCGACTCGCTCACCGCCATCGAGCTCCGCAACCGCCTGGCCGGCGCCACCGGCCTGCGGCTGCCCACCACCGTCGTCTTCGACTACCCCAACCCGGCCGAACTCGCCGCCCACCTCGACACCCGGCTCCTCGGCAGCCCGCAGGCCGGCACGCCCGCCCCCGGGCCCGCCGCCCGGCCCGCCGACGACGAGCCCATCGCCATCGTCTCGATGAGCTGCCGCTTCCCCGGCGGGGTGACCTCCCCCGAGGACCTGTGGAAGATCCTCTCGGAGGGCGAGGACGCCCTCTCCGCCTTCCCCGAGAACCGCGGCTGGAACCTCGACGCCCTCTACCACCCCGACCCCGAGCACCCCGGCACCACGTACGCCCGCGAAGGCGGGTTCCTCTACGACGCGGGCGAGTTCGACGCCGCCTTCTTCGGGATTTCCCCGCGCGAGGCCCTCGCCATGGACCCCCAGCAGCGGCTGCTGCTGGAGACCACCTGGGAGGCCTTCGAACGCGCCGGCATCGACCCCGCCACCCTCAAGGGCAGCCGCTCCGGGGTGTTCATCGGCTCCAACGGCCAGGACTACGCCTCCGGCCTGCGCCAGGCCCCCGAAGGGGTCGAGGGCTACCTCCTGACCGGCCGGGCCGCGAGCGTCGTCTCCGGCCGGCTCGCCTACACCTTCGGCCTGGAGGGGCCCGCACTGACCGTCGACACGGCCTGCTCCTCCTCCCTCGTCGCCCTCCACCTGGCCGTCCAGGCCCTGCGCCAGGGCGAGTGCGAACTCGCCCTCGCGGGCGGCGTCACCGTCATGTCCGGCCCCGGCATCTTCATCGAGTTCAGCCGCCAGCGCGGACTGGCCCCGGACGGCCGCTGCAAGGCCTTCGCCGCCGCGGCCGACGGCACCGGCTGGGGCGAGGGCACCGGCATGCTGCTCCTGGAGCGGCTCTCCGACGCCCGCCGCAACGGCCATCAGGTGCTGGCCGTCGTACGGGGCTCCGCGATCAACCAGGACGGCGCCTCCAACGGCCTGACCGCCCCCAACGGACCCTCGCAGCAGCGGGTCATCCGCCAGGCCCTGACGGACGCGGGCCTCGCGCCCGTCGACGTCGACGTGGTGGAGGCCCACGGCACGGGCACCCGGCTCGGTGACCCCATCGAGGCCCAGGCCCTCCTCGCCACCTACGGCCAGGACCGGCCCGAGCAACGGCCGCTGTGGCTGGGCTCGCTGAAGTCCAACATCGGCCACACGCAGGCCGCGGCCGGCGTCGCCGGTGTGATCAAGCTGGTCCTGGCCCTCCAGCACGCGGAACTTCCCCGCACCCTGCACGTCGACGCCCCGACCCCGCACGTCGACTGGTCGGCGGGCTCGGTCGCACTGCTCTCCGCCCCCGTGGCCTGGCCCGAGGCCCCCGGACACGTCCGGCGCGGCGGGGTCTCGGCCTTCGGCGTGAGCGGAACCAACGCCCACGTCATCATCGAACAGGCCCCGGAACCGGCCGGACCCGAGGCCGCCCCGGCCACCGGGGACGACGAGACCGCGGACGCGGCGGAGGGCGCCGCGCCGCAGCCCCCCGTCGCCTGGCTGCTGTCCGCGAAGACCCCCACCGCGCTGCGCGCCCAGGCCCAGCGCCTGCGCGCCCACCTCACCGAGCACGAGGAGGCCACCCCGGCCGACATCGGCTTCTCCCTCGCCACCGGCCGGGCGGCCCTCCCGCACCGCGCGGCCGTCCTCGGCACCGACCGCACCGAACTGCTCCGCGGCCTCGACGTCCTCGCCGGCGAGGACGCGGCGGGCGCCTCGGCCTCCCACCTCATCACCGGCGGCACCGACTCGGCCACCGGACACGAACAGGGCCGGACCGCCTTCCTGTTCTCGGGGCAGGGCAGCCAGCGCCCGGGCATGGGGCGTGAACTGTACGACGCCTTCCCGGTGTTCGCCGACGCCTTCGACGAGGTCTGCGCCCACCTGGACGGACACCTGGAACGGCCCCTGCGGGACGTGGTGTTCGGCGAGGACGCGGAGGTGCTGGACGAGACGCGGTTCACCCAGCCGGCGTTGTTCGCGGTCGAGGTGGCGTTGTTCCGACTGGTGGAGTCCTGGGGTGTGCGTCCGGACTTCCTCGCCGGTCATTCGGTCGGTGAGTTCGCCGTGGCCCACGTCGCGGGTGTGCTGTCGCTGGAGGATGCCGCGAGGCTGGTGGCCGCGCGGGGCCGGTTGATGCAGGCGTTGCCGTCCGGTGGTGCGATGGTGGCGGTCCAGGCTTCCGAGGAGGAGGTGCGGGAGCTGCTGGCCGGGCTGGAGGACCGGGCGGGTATCGCCGCCGTCAACGGGCCCGAGTCCGTGGTGGTTTCCGGTGCGGAAGACGCCGTGGCCCTGGTGGTGGAACGGCTGGCCGCCGAGGGCCGCAAGACCAAGGCCCTCGCCGTCTCCCACGCCTTCCACTCCCCGCTGATGGACCCGATGCTCGCCGAATTCCGCAAGGTCGTGGAATCGGTCGCCTTCGAGGCCCCGAAGCTGCCGATCGTCTCCACCCTCACCGGACGGCCCGTCCCGGCCGAGGAGTTCGGCTCCGCCGACCACTGGGTGAACCACGTCCGCGAAGCCGTCCGCTTCGCCGACGCCGTCACCACCCTCGCCGCCGAGGGCATCGGCACCTTCCTGGAGCTCGGCCCGGGCGGCGTCCTGACCGCCCTGGCCCGGGAGCTCCTCGACGAGCAGGCCGTCACCGTCCCCGTCCTGCGCGGCGACCGTACCGAGGCCCTGGCCGTCACCACCGCCCTCGCCCGGCTCCACGTCCACGGCACCCCCGTCGACTGGACGGCCTGGTACGCCGGCCGCGACGCCCGCCGCACCGCCCTCCCCACCTACGCCTTCCAGCGCGAGACCTACTGGCTGCACGTCCCGCCCACCGCCGACCCCACCGCGATCGGCGTCGCCGACACCGAACACCCCCTCCTGGGCGCCACCGTCGTGCTCCCGGACGGCGGCATCGTGCTCACCGGCCGGCTCTCCCTCGCCACCCATCCCTGGATCGCCGACCACACGGTCTCCGGAGCCGTACTCGTCCCCGGTACAGCCTTCGTGGAACTGGCCCTCCGGGCCGGTCAGGAAGCCGGCTGCGCACACATCGAGGACCTCACCCTGGAAGCCCCGCTCGTCCTGCCCGAACACGGCGGGGTCCAGCTCCGCCTCACGGTGGGGGCGCCCGGCCCCGCGGGCCGCTGCACCCTGGAGCTCCACTCCCGCCCCGAGGACCCCGCCGCCTCCCGCGACTGGACGCGGCACGCCGGCGGCACCCTGTCCGCCGGACCCGCCGCCCGGCCTCCGGCAGCGTCCGAGCTCGCGGTATGGCCCCCGCACGGAGCCGAACCGGTCGCCGTCGACCACCTCTACGAACTCCTCGACGACCTCGGCTTCGGCTACGGCCCGGTCTTCCGCGGCCTCACGGAGGCCTGGCGGCACGGCGACTCCCTGTACGCCACCGCGGCCCTCCCCGCCCCCACGGCACCGGACGCGGGCGCGTTCGGACTGCACCCGGCCCTCCTCGACGCCGCCCTGCACGCCTCCTGGCTCGGCCTGCTGTCCGGCACCGCCACCGGGCAGGGCCTGCTGCCCTTCTCCTGGAGTGACGTCAGCCTCCACGCCACCGGCGCCGCCGCCGTACGCGTCCGGCTGACCCCGGCCGGCCCGGACACCGTCTCCGTACTCGTCGCCGACACGGCGGGCCAGACCGTCGCCTCGGTCGGCGCCCTCGTCCTGCGCCCCGTCTCCGCCGACCGGCTGCGCGCGGCGGCGGCCCCCCGCGCCGACACCCTGCTCCGCCTCGACTGGACCCCGGCCCAGGTGCCCGCCGACACCCCCGAACACGACTGCGTCGTGACCCTCGCCGGCCCCGAACCCGACGGCGGCACGGCACCGCAGGACCCGGCCGACGCCGTCCGCGCGACCGCCCACCGTACGCTCGCACGGATCCAGCGGTGGCTCGCCGAGGACCGGTCCGACCGGACCCCCCTCGTCGTCGTCACCCGCCGCGCGGTCGCCACCACCCCCGCCGAACGTGCCACGCTGGACCTGGCCCAGGCCACCGTCTGGGGCATGCTCCGCACGGCACAGTCGGAAAACCCGGACCGCTTCGTCCTCCTCGACCTGGAACCGGACCTGGACCCGGACGCAGGCCCCGGCCGGGAGGCCCTGCGCGCCGCCCTGGCCACCGGCGAACCCCAGCTCGCCGTCCGCGGCGGCACGGTCCTGCTGCCGCGCCTGACGGCCCACACGGACCGCCCCGCCGACGGGGCCCCGCAACGCCCGACGTTCCCGGCCGACGGCACCGTCCTGGTCACCGGGGCCACCGGCACCCTCGGCCGGCTCGTCGCCCGCCACCTGGTCACCCAGCACGGCGTACGCCACCTCCTGCTGACCGGCCGC
This sequence comes from Streptomyces sp. NPDC029216, assembly GCF_040648015.1. Lineage (NCBI taxonomy): Bacteria > Bacillati > Actinomycetota > Actinomycetes > Kitasatosporales > Streptomycetaceae > Streptomyces > Streptomyces sp. NPDC029216. Next base: position 11,154 of record NZ_JBEZWL010000119.1, read on the forward strand.
CGGGGCCCCGCCGCCGAAGGCGCGGCCGCGTTCGAGGCCGAACTCACCGCCCTCGGCGCCCGGGTCACCACCGCCGCCTGCGACGTGGCCGACCGCCGCGCCCTGGCCGGCCTCCTGGCGACCGTCCCCGCCGAGCACCCGCTGACCGGAGTGGTCCACGCCGCCGGCGTGACGGACGACGGCATCGTCCCCGCCCTCACCCCGGACCGCGTCGACCACGTGCTGCGGCCGAAGGTAGACGCCGCCCTGCACCTGCACGAGCTCACCCGCGACACGGACCTGTCCGCGTTCGTGCTCTTCTCCTCCGTCTCCGCCACGCTCGGCGGCGCCGGCCAGGCCAACTACGCCGCCGCGAACGCCTTCCTCGACGCCCTCGCCCAGCAGCGCCACGCCGCCGGACTGCCCGCCGTGTCCCTGGCCTGGGGCCTGTGGGCCGACGACAGCGGCATGACCGGCAAGCTGGACCCCACCGACCTCGCGCGGATCCGCCGCATGGGTCTCGTCGGCATGGACGCGGCCACCGGCCTCGCCCTGTTCGACGCCGCCTGCGCGGCCGGCGCGGACGTCCTCTTCCCGGTGCCGCTGGACCACGCGGGACTCCGCGTCCAGGCAGCCGAGGGCAAGGTCCCCGCCCTGCTGCGCGGGCTGGTCAGGACCCCGGTCCGCAAGGCCCACGGCGGCCCCGGCACCCGGGCCGCCGCACCCGCCGACCCCGCCTCGGCCCTGGCCGCGACCCTGCACGGGCTCCCCGAGGCCGAACAGGACCGCGTCCTCACCGACCTGGTACGCGGCCAGGTCGCCACCGTCCTCGGCCACGCCTCGCCCGACCAGGTGGAACCCGAACGCCCCTTCAAGGACCTCGGCTTCGACTCTCTCACCGCCGTCGAACTGCGCAACCTGCTGGGCGCCGTCACCGGCACCCGACTGCCCGCGACCCTGGTCTTCGACCACCCCACCCCCCTGGCCCTCACCCGCTTCCTGCGTGCCGAGATCCTCGGGAACACCCCTGCCCCGGCGGAGCCGGCCGCCGTCGCCCCGGTCGCGGCCGTGGACGATCCGATCGCGATCGTGGGGATGAGCTGCCGCTATCCGGGCGGGGTGCGCTCTCCGGAGGATCTGTGGCGGCTGGTCGCCGAGGGCGGTGACGCCGTCGGCGGGTTCCCGGCGGATCGTGGCTGGGCGCTGGACGGGTTGTTCCACCCGGATCCGGACCATGCGGGTACGAGCTATGCGCGTGAGGGTGGATTCCTTTACGGGGCGGGGGAGTTCGACGCGGGCTTCTTCGGGATCTCGCCGCGTGAGGCCCTCGCGATGGATCCGCAGCAGCGGCTGTTGCTGGAGACCTCGTGGGAGGTGTTCGAGCGGGCCGGGATCGATCCGGCGACGCTGCGGGGTTCGCGGACCGGGGTGTTCGCCGGGGTCATGTACCACGACTACGGCTCCCGGCTCTCCGTTATCCCCGAGGGCTTCGAGGGCTACCTCGTCAACGGCAGCGCGGGCAGCATCGCCTCCGGCCGCGTCGCCTACACCTTCGGCCTGGAGGGGCCCGCGGTGACCGTGGACACGGCCTGCTCCTCGTCCCTGGTCGCCCTCCACCTGGCCGCACAGGCGCTGCGGCAGGGCGAATGCTCCATGGCCCTCGTGGGCGGCGTGACGGTGATGGCGACCCCGAACATCTTCATCGAGTTCAGCCGACAGCGCGGGCTCGCCGCCGATGGCCGTTGCAAGGCCTTCTCGGGCTCTGCGGACGGCACCGGCTGGGCGGAAGGCGCCGGCATGCTGCTGGTGGAGCGGCTCTCCGACGCCCGCCGCAACGGCCATCAGGTGCTGGCCGTCGTACGGGGCTCCGCGATCAACCAGGACGGTGCGTCCAACGGCCTGACCGCGCCGAACGGGCCCGCGCAGCAGCGGGTGATCCGCCAGGCGCTGGCCCAGGCGGGTCTGTCGGCGGCGGACGTGGACGCGGTTGAGGCCCATGGCACGGGCACCACGCTGGGCGACCCGATCGAGGCGCAGGCCCTGCTCGCGACCTATGGGCAGGAGCGGCCGGAAGACCAGCCGCTGTGGCTGGGCTCGCTGAAGTCCAACATCGGGCACACGCAGGCCGCGGCCGGTGTGGCGGGCGTGATCAAGATGGTGATGGCGATGCGTCACGGGGTGCTGCCGAAGACCCTGCACGTGGACGAGCCCTCCCCGCACGTGGACTGGTCGGCGGGGGAGGTACGCCTGCTCACCGAGGCACGGGAATGGGCGGAGCACGGGGACCGTCCGCGCCGGGCGGGCGTCTCCTCCTTCGGCGTCAGCGGCACCAACGCCCACGTCGTCATCGAGCAGCCCGCACCGCACGAGGCCCCGCAACCGCACCACGGCCCCGAGGGCGTACCGGCCACCGACGACACGGCCGTCGTCTGGCCGCTGTCCGCCAAGGACCCGGCGGCGCTGCGCGCGCAGGCCGGACGCCTCCTGGCCCACCTCACCGGCCACCCGGACCTCCACCCCCTGGACGTGGCCCTTTCCCTGGCGCCCCGGGCCGCCCTGGACCTCCGCTCCGCCGTCGTCGGCACGCGCCGCGAGGAGCTGCTGAACGGCCTGGAGGACCTCGTCGAGGGCCGTACTACGGCCACCGCCGTCCTGAGGGGGGAGACCCCGCAGGGCGCACCCGTCGGCGGCAGCCGCACCGCGTTCCTCTTCTCGGGGCAGGGCAGTCAGCGTCTGGGCATGGGGCGTGAACTGCACGCCGCCTTCCCGGTGTTCGCGGAGGCTTTCGATGCCGCGTGTGCGGCCCTGGATCCGTACCTGGAACTCCCTCTGCGGGACGTGGTGTTCGGCAAGGGGGCGGAGCTGCTGGAGCGGACCGCGTTCACCCAGCCGGCGTTGTTCGCGGTCGAGGTGGCGTTGTTCCGGCTGGTGGAGTCCTGGGGTGTGCGTCCGGACTTCCTCGCCGGTCATTCCGTTGGTGAGTTCGCCGCCGCCCATGTCGCGGGTGTGCTGTCCCTGGAGGATGCGGCGAGGCTGGTGGCCGCGCGGGGCCGGCTGATGCAGGCGCTGCCGTCCGGTGGTGTGATGGTCGCGGTCCAGGCCTCCGAGGAGGAGGTGCAGGAGCTGCTGGCCGGGCTGGAGGACCGGGCGGGTATCGCCGCCGTCAACGGGCCCGAGTCCGTGGTGGTTTCGGGTGCGGAAGACGCCGTGGCGCTGGTGGTGGAGCGGCTGTCCGCCGAGGGTCGCAAGACCAAGGGCCTCGCCGTCTCCCACGCCTTCCACTCCCCGCTGATGGTCCCGATGCTCGCCCAATTCCGCGAGACCGTCGAGGAGTTGACCTTCGGAACGCCGACCTTCCCGGTCGTCTCCACGCTCACCGGCCGGATCGTGAGCGCCGAGGAGTTCGGCTCCGCCGACTACTGGGTGCGCCACGTCCGCGAGGCCGTCCGCTTCGCCGACGCCGTCGACTGCCTGGCCCTCGAAGGAGTGCGGACCTTCCTGGAGATCGGCCCGGGCGGGGTCCTGACCGCCCTGGCCCAAGAGCTCCTGGACGAGCGCGCCCTTACGATTCCCGTCCTGCGGGCCGACCGTGCCGAGGCCCTGGCCGTCACCACCACCCTCGCCCGCCTCCACGTCCACGGCACCCCCGTGGACTGGGCCGCCGTCCACGCCGGCCGCGGCGCCCGCCGCCTCGACCTGCCCACCTACCCCTTCCAGTACGAGCACTACTGGCTGGACGCCCCGGCCGCGACCGGCGACGTCACCTCCGCCGGACTGGCCGGCGCCGACCACGCCCTGTTCGGGGCGACGGCCCTGCTGCCCGACGGCGCGGGCTCCCTGCTCACCGGACGGCTGTCCCTCGCCACCCATCCCTGGCTGGCGGACCACGCCGTCTCCGGCGTGACCCTGCTGCCCGGTACCGCCTTCCTGGAGATGGCCGTACGTGCCGGTGACGAACTCGGCTGCGGCCGGGTCGAGGAACTCGCCCTCGCCGCACCCCTGGTCCTCCCGGAGCAGGGCGCGGTCCAGGTCCGGGTGCTCGTCGGCACCGCGGAAGAGGCCTCAGGACGCCGGACGGTGAAGATCTACTCCAGGCCGGAGGCCGCCACCGAGGCCGACGGGGAGGATTCCTGGACGCGCCACGCGACGGGCTTCCTCGTCCCCGACACCGACCGGACGCCGCCGGAGACGGACGGCGCCTGGCCCCCCGCCGGCGCCACCGCCGTCGACCTCCACGACTGCTACGGCCGTCTGGCCGACGCCGGCTTCGCCTACGGACCGGTGTTCCAGGGGCTGCGCGCCGTCTGGCGGCGCGGGGAGGAAGAGCTGTTCGCCGAGGTCGCCCTGCCCGAGGGGACCCCGGTCGACGGGTTCGCCGTGCACCCCGCACTCCTCGACGCGGCCCTGCACGCCATGAGTGTCGGGGAGTTCCTCGGCACCGACCACGCCGGCCGGCTCCCGTTCGCCTGGAGCGGCGTGAGCGTGTACGGCAGCGGCGCCGAGACCCTGCGCGTCCGCCTGACCCGGGCCGCGACCGGGCCGGACGCGGTGGAGCTGCGGATCGGCGACGGCCTGGGACGGCCCGTCGCCTCGGTCGACTCGCTGCTCCTGCGCACGGTCACCCCCGAGCAGCTCGCCGAGGCCGGCGCCGCGGCCCAGGGCGGTGCGGGGCTGCGGGACGCGCTGTTCCGCGTGGCCTGGGAGCGGTGCGAACCGCCTGCCGGGCCGGAGCCCGCCGCGCCCATCTGGTGCGAGCGCCTCACGGACCTGGCCGGTTCGTCCGCACCGGAGACCGTGGCCGTGGCCCTGCCTGCCCTGCTGGGCGCGGGGGAGGGGGCCGCACCGGCCGCAGCCACGCGCCGCGTACTGGAGCTGCTCCAGGAGTGGCTGCGCGAGGACCGGTTCACCGCCTCACGGCTGGTGCTCGTGACGCGTGGCGCCGTGGACGCCTCCGCCGGTGATGCCATGGCCGTGGACCCCGTACAGGCGGCCGTCTGGGGGTTTGTACGCTCGGCCCAGTCGGAGAACCCCGGCCGGTTCCTGCTGGTCGACGCCGACGGCGCCGACACCGCGCTGTTGCCGGCCGCCGTGGCCTGCGGCGAGCCGCAGGTGGCGCTCCGTGGCGGGGCCCTGCTCGTCCCGCGGCTGGTGCGGGCCGACGAACCGGCCCCGGCCGACAGCGCCCCCGTATCCTTCCCGGCGGACGGAACGGTACTGATCACCGGAGCTTCGGGTGCGCTGGGCCGGCTGGTCGCCCGCCACCTGGTCGGCGTCCACGGCGTACGGCACCTGCTGCTGGCCAGCCGCCGGGGCCAGGACGCGCCCGGCGCGCCCGAGTTCGTTGACGAACTGCGGGAACTGGGCGCCGAGGCCCGGACGGTGGGCTGCGACGTCGCGGACCGCGCCGAGCTCGCCGCCCTGCTCGCGAGTGTTCCCGCCGAGCACCCGCTGACCGCCGTCGTCCACGCGGCCGGTGTGACGGACGACGGCACCGTCCCCGCCCTCACCCCGGACCGCGTCGACCGGGTGTTCCGACCGAAGGCCGAAGCGGCCCTCCACCTCCACGAACTGACCCGCGACGCGGACCTGTCCGCCTTCGTCCTCTTCTCCTCGGCCGCCGGCACCCTCGGCAGCGCCGGACAGGCCAACTACAGCGCCGCGAACTCCTACCTCGACGCCCTGGCCGCATCCCGCCGGGCCGAGGGGCTTCCCGCGGTGTCCCTCGCCTGGGGCCTGTGGGCACAGAACAGCACGCTCACGGCCGGACTGGCCGCCGCCGACCGGCACAGGATCAGCCGCTCCGGACTGATCGCCCTGGAGGCGGCGGAGGGCCTGGCGCTCTTCGACGCCGCCTGCCGCTCCGAGCGGGCCACGCTGGTCCCGGCCCGCCTGGACACCGAGGCGCTGCACGCCCAGGCCCGCGCGGGTGCCCTGCCACCGCTGCTGCGGAAGCTGGTCCGCACCTCCGTACGGCGCAGCCTCGAAGGCGTCCCGCAGACGGCCGCCGGGCACACCCCGACCGCCGGCCGGCTCGCCGCCCTGGCGGCGGACGAGCGGTACGGGTTCGTCCTCGACCTGGTGCGCACCCAGGTGGCGGCGGTCCTCGGCCACGCGTCCGCCCGATCGGTAGCGGTGGACCGGCAGTTCAGGGACCTCGGCTTCGACTCGTTGACCGCCGTCGAACTGCGCAACACCCTCAACTCCGCCACCGGTCTGCGACTGCCCGCGACCCTCGTCTTCGACCACCCGACCCCCGAGGCACTGACCCGCCTGCTGCTGACCGAACTGCTGGGCAAGGCCGCCGATACGGCGGAGCCGGCCGCCGCCGCCCCGGTCGCGGCCGTGGACGATCCGATCGCGATCGTGGGGATGAGCTGTCGCTATCCGGGCGGGGTGCGCTCTCCGGAGGATCTGTGGCGGCTGGTCGCCGAGGGCGGTGACGCCGTCGGTGGCTTCCCGGCGGATCGTGGCTGGGCGCTGGACGGGTTGTTCCACCCGGATCCGGACCATGCGGGTACGAGCTATGCGCGTGAGGGTGGATTCCTTTACGAGGCGGGTGAGTTCGACGCGGGGTTCTTCGGGATCTCGCCGCGTGAGGCCCTCGCGATGGATCCGCAGCAGCGGCTGTTGCTGGAGACCTCGTGGGAGGTGTTCGAGCGGGCCGGGATCGATCCGGTGACGCTGCGGGGTTCGCGGACCGGGGTGTTCGCCGGGGTCATGTACCACGACTACGGCTCCCAGCTCGGCGGGACCGTACCCGAAGGGCTCGAAGGGCACCTCGGCATGGGCACCTCCGGCAGCGTGGCCTCGGGCCGGCTCTCGTACACCTTCGGCCTGGAGGGGCCGGCGGTGACGGTGGACACGGCCTGTTCCTCGTCGCTGGTGGCCCTGCACCTGGCCGCGCAGGCGCTGCGGCAGGGCGAATGCTCCATGGCCCTGGTGGGCGGTGTCACCGTCATGGCGACCCCGAACACCTTCGTGGAGTTCAGCCGACAGCGCGGACTGGCCGCCGACGGCCGCTGCAAGGCCTTCGCAGCCGACGCCGACGGCACCGGCTGGGCCGAGGGCGTGGGCATGCTGCTCGTGGAACGGCTCTCCGACGCCCGCCGCCATGGCCACCAGGTGCTCGCGGTGGTCCGGGGGTCGGCGGTGAACCAGGACGGTGCGTCCAACGGTCTGACCGCGCCGAACGGGCCCGCGCAGCAGCGGGTGATCCGCCAGGCGCTGGCCCAGGCGGGTCTGTCGGTAGCGGACGTGGACGCGGTGGAGGCCCACGGCACGGGCACCACCCTGGGCGACCCGATCGAAGCCCAGGCGCTCCTCGCCACCTACGGCCAGGACCGGGACGCGGACCGGCCGCTGTGGCTGGGCTCGCTGAAGTCCAACATCGGGCACACCCAGGCCGCCGCCGGCGTCGCGGGTGTGATCAAGATGGTGATGGCGATGCGCAACGGAGTGCTCCCCAAGACCCTCCACGCCGATGAGCCGTCCCCGCACATCGACTGGTCGACGGGGTCGGTACGGCTGCTGACCGAGGCCCGCGAATGGGCGGAGTACGGGGAACGTCCGCGCAGGGCGGGTGTCTCCTCCTTCGGCGTCAGCGGCACCAACGCCCACGTGGTGCTGGAACACGCCCCCGGCACGGAACCCGCCCCGGCTGCCACCGGTGCCTCCGTCGAGCCCCGCGCCCTCGCTTGGCTGCTGTCGGCCAAGGACGAAACCTCCCTGCGTGCTCAGGCGCAGCGCCTCGCGGCCCATGTCACCGAGCACCCGGCTCTCGGACTCGCCGACATCGGACGCTCGCTCGCCGTGTCGCGCGCCTCGATGGAACGGCGTGCCGCCGTCGTGGGGGCCGGCCGCGAGGAACTGCTGGCGGGGCTGGAGGCCCTCGCCACGGGCCGGCAGGCCGCAGGTGTCGTACGGGGTGAAACCGAGCCCGGCGGACCCGCAGACGGGAGCAGGACCGCGTTCCTGTTCTCCGGTCAGGGCAGTCAGCGTCTGGGCATGGGGCGTGAACTGTACGCTGCCTTCCCGGTGTTCGCGGAGGCTTTCGACGCCGCGTGTTCGGCCCTGGATCCGTACCTGGAACTCCCTCTGCGGGACGTGGTGTTCGGCGAGGACGCGGAGGTGCTGGACGAGACGCGGTTCACCCAGCCGGCGTTGTTCGCGGTCGAGGTGGCGTTGTTCCGACTGGTGGAGTCCTGGGGTGTGCGTCCGGACTTCCTGGCCGGGCACTCCGTCGGCGAGTTCGCCGTGGCCCATGTCGCGGGTGTGCTGTCGCTCCAAGACGCCGCGAAGCTGGTGGCTGCACGGGGCCGGTTGATGCAGGCGTTGCCGTCCGGTGGTGCGATGGTCGCGGTCCAGGCCTCCGAGGAGGAGGTGCGGGAGCTGCTGGCCGGGCTGGAGGACCGGGCGGGTATCGCCGCCGTCAACGGGCCCGAGTCCGTGGTGGTTTCCGGTGCGGAAGACGCCGTGGCGCTGGTGGTGGAACGGCTGTCCGCCGAGGGTCGCAAGGCCAAGGGCCTCGCCGTATCCCACGCCTTCCACTCCCCGCTGATGGACCCGATGCTCGCCGAGTTCCGCGAGACCGTCGAGGAGTTGACCTTCGGGGCCCCGACCTTCCCGGTCGTCTCCACGCTCACCGGCCGGATCGTGAGCGCCGAGGAGTTCGGCTCCGCCGACTACTGGGTGCGCCACGTCCGCGAGGCCGTCCGCTTCGCCGACGCCGTGACCGCCCTCGCGGCCGAGGGGGCCGTCACCTTCCTGGAGATCGGCCCGGGCGGGGTCCTGACCGCCCTGGCCCAGGAGGTGCTGGATGCGGACGCGGTGGCCGTCGCGCTGCTGCGTACCGACCGCCCCGAGGAGCTCGCCGTCACCACCGCCCTCGCCCGGCTCCACGTCCACGGCACCCCCGTCGACTGGGCCGCCGTCCACGCCGGAACGCCCGGCCACCTCGTCGACCTGCCCACGTACGCCTTCCACCACCGGCGCTACTGGCTCGACCCGGTCGCACCGGCCGGGGACGTGGCCGCCGCCGGCCTCGTGGACGCCGAACACCCCTTCCTGGGGGCGGCCGTCCCCCTCGCCGACGGCCAGGGGGCCCTGCTGACCGGCAGGCTGTCCCCGGCCACCCACCCCTGGCTCACCGACCACACCGTCATGGACGCGATCCTGCTGCCGGGTACCGCGCTGGTCGACCTGGCGCTGCGCGCCGCCGACGAGGTGCGCTGCGACCGCGTGGACGAGCTGACCCTCGGCGCCCCCCTCGTTCTCCGCGAGGACGGGGCCGTGCAGCTCCAGGCCGTCGTCAGCGGTCCGGACGCGGCGGGGCACCGTACGGTCGCCGTCTACTCCCGCCCCGAGACCGCCGACACCACCGAGCCGTGGACCTGCCACGCGACCGGCACGGTCTCCGTCGACGCCCACGGGCCGCAGGAGCCGCCCTCCGCCCTCTCCGAGTGGCCGGCCCCCGGGGCCGAGCCCCTGGAAACCGGCGGGGCGTACGAGCGGCTGGCCGGCCTCGGCTTCGGATACGGACCGGTGTTCCAGGGCCTGCACGGGCTCTGGCGGCGCGGCGACGAGGTGTTCGCCGAGGTACGGCTGCCCGAGGAGACCGCCGTCACCGGTTTCGGCGTCCACCCGGCCCTGCTGGACGCGGCCCTCCACGCGATCGGCCTCGGCGGCCTGCTGCCCGACGCCGGACGGGGCCGGATCCCCTTCGCCTGGAACGGGGTGACCGTCCACGCCACCGGCGCCCGCGCCCTGCGGGTCCGGATCGTCCCGGCCGGCGCCGACGCGGTGGCCCTGCTGGCCACCGACGAGGCCGGCCGGCCCGTGGCCTCCGTCGACTCGTTGGTGCTGCGCCCCGTTTCGGCGGAGCAGCTGGCCGAGGCCGGGAGGGCGCACGGGCGGCAGGACTCGCTCTACCGGCTCGACTGGACCCCCCTTCCCCTCACCCCGGAGGACCCCGTGAACCTGCCGGGCGAGCAGTGGACCCTCGTCGGGGGTGACGACGGTCTGCGCGCGGCGCTGGAGGACTCCGGCATGGACGTCAGCTTCCGCCCTGACCTGGCGGATCCGGCCGACGGAGAAGGGACCCCGGCTCCCGCCGTCCTCCTCGCCGCCGTCGACGTCCATCCGGACCGGGACCACCCCGTCGCCCACGTCCACGCGACGGCCCACCGCGCCCTGGAGCTGCTCCAGCGGTGGCTGGCCGACGACCGGCACGCCGCTTCCCGGCTGGCCGTCCTGACCAGCAACGCCGTCGCCGCCAAGGGCCGCGGCGTGGAGGACCGCGACAAGGAGGTGGACCCCGCGCAGGCCGCGATCTGGGGTCTGGTGCGTTCGGCGCAGTCGGAGAACCCGGGCCGCTTCGTCCTGGTCGACCTCGACCGCGACCCGGCGTCCGCGCGGGCCCTGCCCGCCCTGCTGGCCTCGGGTGAGGAGCAGTTCGCCGTACGCGGCGGAGCGGTCCTCGTCCCCCGGCTGGCCCGGACCGAGCCGCCGCTCCTCGCCGGCGAGACCGGACCCGCGTTCACGGCCGACGGCACCGTCCTCGTCACGGGCGCCTCCGGCCTGCTGGGCCGGCACGTCGCACGGCACCTGGTGACCGGGCACGGGGTACGCGACCTGCTGCTCGTCAGCCGCCGGGGCGGCGCGGCCGAGGGCATGGCCGAACTGGAGGCGGAGCTCACCGCCCTGGGGGCCCGGATCTCTGTGGCCGCCTGTGACGTGTCCGACCGCGAGGCCCTCGCCCGGGTGCTGGGCGCGGTACCCGCCGCCCACCCCCTCACCGGTGTGGTGCACGTGGCCGGTGCGACCGACGACGGGATCCTCACGGGCCTCACGGCCGAGCGGATCGACCGCGTCTTCCGGCCCAAGGTGGACGCCGCCCTGCACCTGGACGAGCTCACCCGCGACATGGAACTCTCCGCCTTCGTCCTGTTCTCCTCCGCCGCCGGAGTATTCGGCGCGGCGGGCCAGGCCAACTACGCCGCCGCCAACGCCTTCCTGGACGCCCTCGCCCGCCAGCGCCGCGCCGCCGGCCTGCCGGCCGTGTCCCTCGCCTGGGGGCTGTGGGCCGAAAGCAGCGGCATCACCGGCGAGTTGACGGAGGCCGACCGGGTCCGGATGGCCCGCAGCGGCGTCCTGCCGCTGACCACCGAGGAGGCCCTCGGCCTCTTCGACGCCGCGACCGCACACCCGCAGAGCGCGGTCGTCCCGGTCCGCCTGAACCAGGCGGAGCTGCGCGGGCAGGCCGCGGCCGGCACCCTGCCGGCCCTGCTCACCTCCCTGGTCCGGATCCCGGCCCGGCGCTCCGCCGCCGACGGGGGAGTGGACGCCCCCGCCGGGCGGTCCGCCGGCGCAGGGGACCTGACGGCCCGCCTGACCGGCCTCTCCGACACCGAACAGCGCACCCTGCTGCTCGATGTGGTGTGCGGGCACGTGGCCGCGGTGCTGGATCTCCCCTCGCCCCGGGCGGTGCGACCCGGACAGGCGCTCCGCGACCTCGGGTTCGACTCGCTGACCGCCGTCGAACTGCGAAACCGGCTGGGCAAGGACACCGGGCTGCGGCTGCCTCCGACGCTCGTCTTCGACTACCCCACCCCCAACGAACTGGCCGATTACCTGAAGGCCGAGGCCGCGCCGGCCGCCCGGGACGTCACGGGTCTGCTCGCCGAACTCGACCGGATCGACACGGAGTTGCAGAGCACGGCCACGGACGACGCGGAACTCCGCGACGCCGTCACGGCGCACCTGCGCCACCTGCTGGACCGGTGGGCCACGCCCGCCGGTCCGGGGGAGCCGGACGCCACCGGCGTCGCGGACGGACTCCACGGCGCCACGGACGACGAGATGTTCGACTTCATCGGCAAGGAATTCGGCATCTCCTGAACCGAACCGGGTGCGGGGCCCCGAGCCCCGCACCCCGGCCCCACCCCCGGGCCCCCCCCCCCCCCCCCCCCCCCCGCGGGGCCCCCCCCCCCCCCCCCCCCCCCCCCGCCCCCCCGCCCCCCCGCC